>DNOU01000032.1:0-290 GCA_003501835.1 Anaerolineaceae bacterium
GTCGATCAGCTTGATCAACTGCCCGGTTCTTTCCCGGCGCAGGGCTTTGATAAAGCCGCTGACCAATCCTTCCTGTGGATTTTGACCATGGATGAATCCCAACAACCCGCCCAGGGTGGTGGCGCAGATCAAAAACGCAGATTCTGGCAGTCTCCTGGACAGTTCAAACAGGGGATTCAGCTGTTGTGATCGATTCTGACGCCAGGTTTCCGGAGTGGACGATTGCCAGTCGAATTTCTCGTCCAATCCCGCCAAATAGTAGACTCCAGCAAGGGAACCTGCCTTCGCCG
>DNOU01000032.1:303-4573 GCA_003501835.1 Anaerolineaceae bacterium
GTCAGTGACAATTACAACTTCGCGATTCGTCAGTTCCACATGGGTTGTGGAGCACAGCCCGGTTTTGGGGATCATGACCAGGGATGGCATTCTGAAAGTCAGGTCAGGAGACGCTTGCGGTTCTGTTTGCGTTTCTCCGGGTTTGGGTGCTTCAGCCGGCTGAGGGTCCTGTGTGGGGGCAGCCTGCTCTTTTGCGGTGGTAGAAGCAGCCAGTGAGTCTTTTACGAACCCCATCACTTTGGAGAGGGTGTTGTAGTCCGCAAGGATCAGATCCTCGCGGCGGGGAATGCCATAATGTGTCCGGATCGTGGCGAAAAGTTCAGCCTGTTTGACGGTATCAATACCCAGGTCAGCCTCCAGGTCGAGATCCAGATCAAGCATTTCGACCGGGTATCCGGTCTTGGAGCTGACTTCTTCAACCACATACTGCCTGATGGCATCATCCTCTGNNGACCGCTCCTTCGCTTTCCCTGCTGATGGCAGCATCCGTTTGACTTGTTTTGCCCAGGTTATCTTCAACGAAGCCGATCACCTTCGCCAGTGTGTTGTAGTCAGCCAGGTTCAGATCTTCCCGCCGCGGGATACCATAATGCGTACGAATGGCAGCGAATAATTCCGCCTGTTTGACCGTATCGATGCCCAGGTCGGCTTCCAGGTCCAGGTCAAGATCAAGCATTTCGACCGGGTATCCGGTTTTCTCACTGACTTCCTCAAGTACACGCTGTTTGATCGCATCATTTCCGGGCCTTGCCATCTCGTAGGTCACTGGTGCAGCGGTTGATGCGGTCTGGGGCTGCCCCTCAACTTTCGTTGGCAGAGATGAGGAAGCAGAAGGTCTGGCAGTGAAGGACTGGACGGTCCTCACGATATTCGACCCTGCCCATTGGGCTGGCAACTGACCGTATTGCCAGGAAGAAGACATTGGATTGCGGGAAGGCACCCCCTGATCCTTGATGCGCAGGGTGCGTTTCACCAATTCAGTCTCGGCTTTTTCATAACCGCTCACTGCAGTAAGCCATTTTGCATGGATGTCACGGTCAATTCTCTCGCCTGTACCCGGAATTTTGCACATCAAGGTCATCGCAATCTGTGATCCGAATCCGGCTCCCAAGCGCAGGGCGAACTGCGGGTTATAGGTTCCGCCCCTCGAAAGATTGAGATCACCCAGGTCTGGGTCCGGCTCAAATCCTTCTTGAACATGGGCAATTGGAGGAACGATGCCGGTCTCCAATGCTTTGGTGACCACAACATCCTCGATGCCCGTGCCCATGGCATGACCGGTGAATCCCTTGGTGTTGGCAATGATTACCTGGTTGGCTGAATCCCCAAAACACTCGCGCAGCGCATGAATTTCTGCACTGGCGCTTCCGCCGCGGGCGGGAGTGTAGGTCTCATGCGACATAAAGACCATTTCGGAGGCGGCTGAATGGCGGTTGATGCCAAACCGTTTTTCAGCGGTCTGCAAAAGGCGTTCCATCACCTCGCTGACATGTTGGATATCCAGGCGTGTGCCGTGGTAGGCGCTGTTGGCGGTATGGGAAGCCAGGATCTCAGCAATTCCACGGACTCCGCGCTCACGGGCTGCGTCTTCGCTTTCGATCACCATTGCGGCTGCCCCCATGCCGATGATCATTCCGTTGCGGCGTTTATCAAATGGAATGGCAGCCAGGCGTATCTCTCCTTCAGTGGTGGCTGCACCGCTGGCAAACATGCTGGATCCGACCCATGACAGCGAATCTTCCCTGGTCACATCATCACCCGAAACGATCACCACGCGGCGGCAACGTCCGGTGCGGATCCAATCTTCAGCGATCGAAACCGCGTGGGTGGTGGTGGCACAGGCTGCATTGACATGAGTGTTGGGACCACGGGCACCGATGTACTCCGCAAACTGCGAATGTCCCATGGAAAGAACCCTGAACACATACCTGCGGTCAAACTGATAACCCAGGTCTTTGATCTTTGACTGCAATTCGGACGCGCGCTGCCGTAGATTTTCCAGAAGCGATGAATCCATGGATGCGGTGGAAGTTTCCACTGATTTGATCAGCGAATTGACCTCATCCAACTGTCGTTCCAGTATCTTGGCTTCATAATAGCGGTCGGCTTCTTCGACGACTCGATTCAAACCCGGGAAGGCTGAACCAAAAATCACCCCGGTATCATCGCGCATTGATTCAGGCAGTTTCCAGCGATCCGGCAGCCAGGTACCCCTGGTGGTTTTGCGGTATGACATCACCAACGGGATACCGGCATCTCGCAGGGCTTCGATGCCGGCCGCGATGGCCAGCTTGGAGGAAATATCCAGTGATTCCACCCGGTCTTCAGGAACGCCAAACTCATCCGCCAGATCAAACTCGCCTGCCTGTCCGGCAAGCTTGATAACCTGGTCGATATCTTTGATCTCTTCCATTACCGCGCCGGCTTCGCTTTTCACCAGACGGGTCACGTGCTTCTCCAGGATGGCCTGGCGGGAGGTTTTTTCGATCGGTTCGATCAGCATTTCGCCGTGAAGAATGCGGTCGAAATTTTGATCATCAAACACATGGCCTTTTTTCCCGGGAAGTCCAAGCCCCACGCCGGTGATCACCACAGAGCCTGTGATGGGAAGGGTACCGTCGAATGTTGGACCTTGTTGAGGATTTTCACGCGGTTGACTGACCTGGACGACAGGCGGGTTGGTTTCCACTCCTGGTTGTGATGATTCAACCGTCTGCACTCCGGCAGCATAAATCCCGCACAGGGCTTCATTGAAGCTCGCCTTGCCGCCTTTGCGGGGATGATTTGTGGCGATGATGGTGACATCGTTGAAATCTTTGAGATTGTCCTGCGCCAGGGCATTTAGAACGCGTTTGGGTCCAGATTCGATAAACACCCGTACACCCTCCCGGTAAAGCGTCTGCATGCCCTTGACGAACTGCACCGGTGAAGCCACCTGTTGAGCCAGGAGATCCAGGATCTTCCCGCTTTCAGAAGGGTACAGTTCACCCGTCACATTGGCAACGATGGGCAAACGCGGGCTCTGCAGGTTCATTCGCGCGATCACTGCACGCAGCGGTTCACTCGCCGGCGCAACGATCTGTGTGTGAAATGCATGTGAAACCGGAATCCTGACCGCCTGAAAGCCCTCAGCAGTGAACATGGAAATGGCTGAATCAATGGCTTCAGTGGAGCCCCCCAATACGGATTGCAATGGACTGTTGATGTTGGCAATGACCACGTATCCCTTTACAGACTGGATAACCTCTTCCACTTTTTCCAGCGGAGCGGAAATGGCGGCCATGCTGCCCGGATCGTCCACTTGAATATTGCTCATCTCCCGACCCCGCGCGCTGACCACTTCCAGCGCCTCGGGAAAGGTCAGAACGCCCGCAGCCACCAGTGCGGCATATTCGCCCAGGCTGTGACCGATGACATAATCGGGATAAACCCCGTACTTGTTGAGCACACGCATCAGCGCGACATTGGCGGTCAACATGGCAGGTTGGGTGATGGCTGTATTCTTGAGTTCCTTCTCAGCCTGATCCAGCTCTTCCTTTGTGCCATTCGTATAGATATAGCTGGTTAAAGGTCGTCCCAGAATGGGGGTCATTACCCTGTCAGCTTCTTCAAAGGTCTCTCGGACCAACGGCTCGGCATCTCGCAGGTCAAGCAGCATGTTAACATACTGCGATCCCTGACCCGGGAACAAAAATGCGACTTTACCGGGTTTGCCGCTGCCGCGGTAAACCCCAAATGCCTGCATGGCCTTCCAGGTGGCCGGGGAATCATTTTCAAATGCTGAGCGAGTTTTTTCCAGGCGTTTGACCAGCTCTTCGTTATCTGCAAAATCGATGGCGATCCTTTCCTTGCGACCCAATTCGTCAGCGGAGGGACAGCGGGAATGGTAAGATCCGCCTGATTTGAGAAGTGCGTACTGATCTTCGATTTTTTGCTTTAGTCCGGCAATGTCAGGTGCGGAGGCAAAGAACAGCCCCTGGTAGGGAACCAGGGTACCGCTTTTCCCGGTTTCGTTGATGGTGCCAGTGCTTTTGGAGGATCCAGCCGGTTCGCTGGCTGGCAAAGGTTCGATTTCAGCCCCCGTGCCATTGCTCAGAGCGTCCGTCACAAAACCCACCACCTTTGCCAGGGTGTTGTAATCGGACAAGTTCAGATCCTCTCGACGTGGAATGCCATAATTCGCTCGAACAGTGGCAAACAACTCAGCCTGTTTGACCGTATCGACGCCGAGATCTGCTTCCAGGTCGAGGTCCATCTCCAGCATCTCCAC
>DNOU01000045.1:0-5700 GCA_003501835.1 Anaerolineaceae bacterium
AGAAAGTGGTCCAATCCATGTAGGTGAAGGCATTCCAGATGCCGCCGTCGCGTGAGATTGCCCGGTCAAGCACACCGGCCGGAAAAAGGGGGGTGCCCTTGAATTGCATATGTTCCACCCAGTGAGAGATGCCGGTCTTGCCCTGGTTTTCATAGCGCGAACCCACCCGGTACCAGACCCAATGGCTGATAATGGGCGCGGTATGGATCTCCATCAGATGGACTTTCATCCCGTTATTGAGTATGACCTCGGTCATTTGCTCCATCAGTGAACCTCACTCATCAGTAATTTTGTTGCCTTATCCTTCAAGTAACTATAACATAAGCCATATTGTCGGGATAGCGAAAGGGATATAATATTACCCAATGCTTGGTTGTCAAGTGATTCGTCGATTACCCAATTGTGGAGGGAAACCATGGTAGCTGAACCAGGTCACTGGAGCGTCGCTGTTGTCGGTGCTGGACCAGCAGGACTGTTTGCGGCACGTGAATTATGCAACCAGGGTGTGGAGGTTGCCCTCTTTAACCGCGACATCAAACCAGGGGGACTGGCAGAGTACGGGATCTACCCGGATAAATTGAAAATGAAAGACGGCTTGCGTGCGCAGTTTAAACAGATTCTGAACTGCGGAACCATCCATTATTACGGGAATGTGACTGTGGGAGAAAACCAACCCCTTACCCTGGAAATGCTCAGGGAGTGGGGATTCTCTGCCATTGTAATCACGATCGGCGCCCAGGGGACCAAATGGCTGGGGCTGCCCGGGGAACAGCTCCCGGGTGTGTACCATGCCAAGGACGTGGTCTACAACTACAATCACCTTCCTCCCTTCAGTCAGATGCCCATCCGAATTGGTAAAAAGGTAGCCATCATTGGCGTGGGGAATGTGATGGCTGACCTCTCGCACTACTTAATCCACATGCGCAAGGTGGACGAGGTTTACGCAATTGCCCGCCGAGGACCCGCCGAGATGAAATTTGACCACAAGGAGATGGACTCGTTCATCTCCAACCTTGACCTGGAGGATTTTGAGGCGGAAATCAAACGTGTTGCGCCTGTGATGACCGCCCTGGGGCAGGATCCAGATGCACCGCAAAAGAGGATTGCCAGTGCGATTGGAAGAGGGCTGCCAAAGGATTCGAATACCCGGTTTCGTTTTCGGTTCATGCTTTCTCCGGTGCGCATCCATGGCAGCAGTGCCAGCGGTGTGGAAGGACTTGAGCTTGAGGAAAACACCCTGGTGCTGGATAAGGATCAGGTCAAGGTCAAAGGTCTGGGAAAATACAAAACGTTGACTGTGGACACGGTGATCTTCGCCATTGGAGATCGGGTGGATGACAGGCTTGGACTGCCCACCAATGGCGCTGAGTACTCGAAATCAGATCACCCCCTGTATCCTGTGGATGAAACATCCTATGAAGTAATGGATCCATCCACCCGTCAGAACATTCCGGGGTTGTTTGTTGGAGGATGGTCGCGCAATGCCAGCACAGGTGTGGTCGGAATCGCCAGGCGGGATGGAGTTCAGTGCGCGGCAGCAGTGATGCAATACCTGAATGGCGGCATTGCTCCCTCAAAGGTAACGCCCGACCTGGTGAGGAGCAGGTTGCTGGAGCTGGGATACACGCCCATTGAAAAGCAAATGCTCGAGGCTCTCACCCGGGCAGAAGAATCCCAGGCTAAGCGCCTGGGAGTACCCGAGTTCAAGTTTGACACGAATGAGGAAATGCTGGCAGCGATTGGTGAAGCTGCCGCCGCCTAGACCTTGTGCTTCTTGCGGGGTGAATCGCCGCGCTTCTGGAATGGCATCATCATGATGAACCCGATGGCAATAATTGCCAGGCTCACTTCCATGCCGCGCGCCTGCCAAACACCAAAGTAGGGCACCCCGGGCAACGGGTGTGATCCAATTCCAAAAACATCTGCCATGCCGGAAAATAACGCAAACACATAGCCTGAAGCCACCACCCGCATTCCGATATCCGCCGAAATACTGACTTCTTCACCGCGCCACATGCGCCTGACCGTGATGTATCCCCCCAGGCATATGATGGCGATGCCAATGAGCATGACAGCAATTTGTATGAAACCCACCACAGGGCTGCGGTCCAAACCAAAGAGAGAAGGGCGCGCTCCCACCAGGAAAAAGATGAATCCAACAAGGGCAATGGCCAGACCAAATCTTACATGGCGGAAGGAAAGCTGCTGCTTTTTCTCACCATTTTCAAGTGAGGGTTTGGCGGGAACAGAATTGGGATCTTCGTTCATGCTGGTAATGAGCGCTCCAATAGGTTTAGCCAGTTCTGATGCATGATGTTTTGGATATCTTCTTCAGTATACCCTCGTTCAGCAAGCGCTGGACCAAGTTTCTGAAAATCAGCAATGGTATCCATTTCGAATGGGATGCGCGGATAGCCAAACCCGCCGTCAAAGTCTGACCCGATGGCGACATGTTTTGAATCACCTGACAGCTGACAAACATGATCGATATGCCTGATGACATCATTCAGCGTTACAGATTCACGGGGTAAGCTTGGGTTCCAATCAGCAACCAAAAACTTATTATACGGCAATACGCCCATAACACCACCCCGCTCGATCAGACGCCGCAGTGTTGGGTCGGTGAAGTGGCGCTCGCCACCCTGCCCGCCATTGACTGTGCGGCAGTTGCCGTGCCCCGCCATCAGCGGACCTTCATAAAGGTCCAGGCTGGTGAGCGCTGCCCGCTCACGCATGTGGCTGATATCCAGTACGAGATTGAGGGAAGCCATCACTTCCAGCAGGTGCCGGCCTGCGCTATCAAAGGGGTGATCCTCATAGGTACCACCCATATATCGTAACCCTGACCACACCGGACCGACCATACGCAAACCTTCCTCATAATATTCCTCAAGCTCCTGCGGATTCCCCAGGGCTTCGGCTCCTTCAAGCAACAGAATTAATCCCACTGGGTGATCGCCAGGCAGGTCCGATTTCCAGGGCTGCAGAACCTGGGTCAGGTCTGACTGGTTTTGTATGAGCCGGTAGTACCTGCCGTCTTCGGTGAGAGAGCGGTAGTAATCGAGCTGCCTGCGAAAAAGGAGTCGAGCTTCGCCGGGTGTGGCGTATGTCTGGGTCTCGTAATCCCCGCCATTGTACTTTTTCGGGGTTAGAAAGAGCGTGGCGAAGATCACGGCGATCTTTCCACTTTGATAATCTTTCCATCCCAGAGTGGCTTCACCGTTGTTCAATGCCGGAAAAGATGTGCCGATTTCCCTTTGGCGAATCTCATGGGCAGACAAACGGAAATCACGGTGCAATGTGATGGCATTGTATGCGATATCCTGGTGGGCATCAATCATGTAGGTCATGGGGTTCGATAAAAGAAAGCGCACCTTTTACGGTGCGCTTTGTCTGAACTTGATCTTTTACAGGCTTTGGAGGCACCGCAAGCGGGTTCTTCCTATTCCTTCTTGTCTTCAGTTTTGGGTGCTTTGGTTTTCCTGGCTTTGGGTTCTTTCGGGGCAGGTTCCTCGCCGCCGGTATCCAGTTCAGTTTCTTTGAATTCAGCTTCCAGGCTTTGCCAGTCCATGTCTGCATAAGCCATCGAGTCCACGCGCCGAACGCTCAATCCAATGCGGTGATTGGCGGGATCGATCTTGATGATGCGCAGCGTGACGGTATCACCTTCCTTGAGCACTTCCCTGGGATGATCGATACGTTTTTCGCTGATCTCGGAGATATGGATCAACCCTTCCACGTCATCATCCAGGCGGGCGAATGCGCCGAACTTGGTGAGGCGGGTAATGGTGCCTTCCACGAGTTGACCGACCTGGAACCTGGCAGCTTTTTGATCCCAGGGGTCAGCCTGGAGCTGGCGAATGGAGAGACCGATGCGTTTCTTTTCGCGGTCAATGGAGATGACCTTGACCTGGACTTCCTGACCGACCTTGAGCACTTCGCTCGGATGCTGGATACGATCCCAGGAGATCTCGGAAAGATGAACCAGACCGTCAGCACCGTTGATGTTGACGAAGACGCCAAAATCCGCCAGACTGGTGACGCGGCCGGTGCGTACCTCGCCTTCCTTGAGTTCGTCAATCACGCGTTCCTTTACCGATTCGCGAGTCTCGGTGCTGGCCTGGCGCTCGGAAAGGATCAGGCGGCGGCGTTCGCGGTCAACTTCGATGACCATGACATCGATTTCCTGTCCGATCATGCGGCTCCAGCGCTGCTCGGGGGTATCCCCGGTCATACCGGCGCGGCGGGTGATGCTGATCTGGGACGCAGGGACGAATCCACGCAAGCCGCCAATGGGAACGATCAAACCACCCTTGTTGTAACCGATGACCGAACTGTGAACGGTTTCCTTGCTTGAAAGCATGCTCTCCACGATTTGCCAACTTTGTTCTTCGCGGGCACGGGTGTAGGAGAGGATGAGATTGCCATTCTGATCTTCAGGATTGATGACATACACCGGAATTTCCTGTCCGATCTTGAGTTCAGCCAGTTCTTCCGGTGGAATCAGTTCGTACTCTTTGCCTGCGATGACGCCTTCAGACTTTGTTCCAACACTGACAAGAATCTGTCCCGGAGTGATACTGGCGATCACGCCGGTACGGATCTCCCCTTGCTGGGGGAAATCAATCCCCAAGCCTTCTCCAGCCAGCAGATCAGCCATGTTGTCTTTCTCGACCTGATTGTTCTCGAGGTTAGCCCAAGACTCGAGGTGGGCATCATTATTGTCCATGCGTTTTGTGCACTCCGATGGATAAGATATAGCCCATTATAAAGGTGATTTAAACACTTGGCAAGCAAAGCGAATTGCCATGGGCATTGATGCTTCATTATACCGCAATTGTAATTCTTTAGATAATTGCGAATTGCCCGCATTGCCTCAAAATAAAGGGAACTATAGGGAAAACGTTGCCTCAAGATGGATGTTACCCCAGGCAAAGAAAAAAAGAGCTGCAGGGGGAGCATATGATGAGTCCGAATCGCCTCCGATTGTAACCCCCCGTTTCCCAGTTGAATTGCAGCATCAATGCCGTTTTCGCTTCTTCTTTTGCGGATTGGATGCAGTCAGAGCAGCCGTTTGGCGGGGTGCTTCAGCGGGAGCGGTCCGCTGATCCTGTGCTTGAGCACCCGGGCGGCGGGGTTGATAGCGGAAGATGCGGCTGATGACCCCGATGCGAATCTCGGAAAGCAATTCCTTGAACATCTCGGAGCCCTTGCCCTTGTATTGCACCAATGGATCCCGCTGCGCAAAAGCTTCAAGCCCGATGGAGACCCGCAGGGATTCCATTTTTGTCAGATGATCCACCCAGAGGTCTGATATGACTGAAACGAGGGTATGACGGTTGATCTCGTTCTGGGTACGCCTGCCCATAATCTCCGAGAGCTTTTGCCGTTCATCTGCAGAAAGCTGGTCACCGGTCTTGACGAGCAAAGCTGCAGTTTCTTCTTCCGTCAATTCTGCCGTAAATCGATCGAGGGTTAGCGCTTCAATCTGGCTGACTGGAACATTTGCAATCCGGAAACGCTCGAATTCCACCTTGCCCCATACGGTCTCCAGTTTCTGAAGGGTGCCCTGCAAGTGCTCGAGGATCTCAGCGGTCAGCGCTTGAGAGGAAAGATCCTGGATCAAGCTGGCTGCGAAGTAGATGTAGTTGACAAGCAGGATGCGCCGGAATCCACGTTGATGGGTGCGGGCATCGATGG
>DNOU01000045.1:5706-5918 GCA_003501835.1 Anaerolineaceae bacterium
GGATTGCGGTTGAGGTAGGTTTCGATGTTTTGAGCGATGGGTCCCTGGGGAGAAGTCAGGTTCTCTTCGCGCTTCTGGAGCACCGAGGAAATCGCCTGCATAATGCCGTCGCCGATCTCATCCCATTCCAGGTCGATCAACTGCTGGGGGCGCAGGTTCAGGTTTTCATCCAGGCGCCGTTCGATGGAGCCAATGAGCCGGCTGACCGCCAG
>DNOU01000192.1 GCA_003501835.1 Anaerolineaceae bacterium
GTGGCAGGAGCTTCGTAGTCGATCTTTACTGTCTTGTCATCAAGGGAAACACTTACCTGCGTGACGCCGGGTAATTCGCTCAATTCACTCTTAACAGTGTGCTCGCAGTGCATGCAATGCATGGATGGAACATTGTAACTAACGGTATTCATGGGTTTCTCCTTTTGATCTTTAAACTCGTGTGGCTGCTTCGTATACTTCGGCGATTTCCTTCAATACCCTCTCCCGTTCATCCGGGTCGTCCCCCCTGACAGCAGTGATCAGACATGAATTCAGGTGATTATCCAGAATCATGGCGTTCACCTTGTTCAGGGCTGATTGAACTGCCTGGATCTGCCGGATGACATCAATACAATACTGCTCCGATTCAACCATCTTTTCGATGCCTTTGATATGACCTTCGATGGTCTTCAAACGATCCAACGCATTCTGATTCTTCATGCTTCTCCTGGCTATCCCCCCCCATAGGGGGTGGGTACTGATATTATAGTCTGTGATTTCTTCCTGTCAAGAGCCTCATTGCTTAATTTCGCTGAATCATTTTTCTTTTACGCGGTTATGTTGTAAAATCTTTCTATGGAAATTGACATAGCGGTAGCGAAGACCAACAAATATGCATCACCCGAAAGCGGCGATACGCTTGAGTTTGTAGAGCGGCCCAATGGCGGTGTCTCAGTGGTGCTTGCCGATGGACAGACCTCGGGTAAGGGAGCCAAGGCAATCTCGATGATGGTGGTCCGCAAGGTCATCTCGCTTTTGGCAGAAGGCGTAAGGGATGGCGCAGCCGCCCGAGCTGCCTCGGATACGCTTTACGCCGAACGCAGCGGCAAAGTCACCGCCACGCTCAATATCCTCTCTGCGGACCTTCAGACCGGTACACTGGTCATCACCCGCAACAATCCCACCCCGGTTTTTATCGCGCGGGGTGATACAGTGGAATGCATCAGCACTGCCAGTCAATCCATTGGAACCTCCAAAAATATCCGCCCATCGATCACCGAATTTCCACTCGAAAGCGGGATCACGATCGTGATCTACACGGATGGCATCAAGAACGCCGGAGACCGCTCAGGTCAGTTGATCGACATTTGCACTTTACTGCAAGCTCTCCTTGAAGAGCAGGAACCCACCCCTCAATTGATCGCCGATTCCGTGCTCAACCAAGCAATACGGCTGGACCAGGGAAGACCCAATGATGATATGAGCATCGTCGTGCTGCATGTCTTTGCCGATGAAACCGATCAGATTCGGCGTATGACACTTCGTCTTCCAGTAACGGCTCCTGTTCAATACTAGTCAAACAGAGACCTCCCTCTCCTGGAGTTGCATGTCTGTCAGCAATTCTGGCAAAGCACCTTTAATTGGATTTGTAGGAGTCTGCGCATCAGGAAAAACCACACTGATTCGCAGGCTGGAGAGCCTGGGTTATCATTGCAGGCATATCGCCCAGGAACATTCCTATGTTGCCACCATGTGGCTGCAGCTCACGCATCCCGATTACCTGATCTGCCTTGAGGTCAGTTACCCTACCACGCTCCTGCGGAAACGTCTGAATTGGACGCAAGAAGAATACGAAGAGCAGATCCGGCGGCTTAAGCACGCACATGATCATGCTGATCTCATTCTTGATACCTCGAATCAAACTCCTGAAGAGACAGTGGAGGAGATCGTGAAGCAATTAACCGAGTGGGGAGTGTTCCCTAACGATCCTCCTCATCATTCGCATGGGGCATAGCCTCTCCTTCAAATCCCAAATTCCTGCCTTTTGGTGTATAATTTCGAGGTTCCCGCCAGCGCGAGCTGGATTTTTTTTGACGGAGGTTGTAAGAATCGATGGATCGTCGTTATGTGAACCTCATCTTGATCTTGATCATCTTAGCTGCTGCAGTCTGGGTTGACCTCCCACGGGCTGAAGGCAGCCCCGGTCTCACGATCGGTAATTTCCATCGCACACTGAATCCAGTTCTTGGTTTGGATTTGCGCGGTGGGCTTCAGGTGCTGCTTGCCCCCCAGGCTGGTGTCACTGTTGATGCACAGGCGCTGGCAGACACGAGCAAAATCCTTGAAAACCGTGCCAATGGTCTTGGCGTGAATGAAGTGGTCTTTCAAGTTGCAGGCGATAAATATATTCTTGCCGAGTTCCCTGGACTGACCAACACCAATGAGGTGATCGCTTCGATCAAGCAAACCGGTTTGCTCGAGTTCATTGATGCAGGAACCACGCAGCTCGCCCCGGGTACAATCGTCGTCACAGATTACGGTCAGAATAGCAATTCCGGTGCCGATGCAACAGCTACACCAGGAGCCACATCAACCCCTGCAGCAACAACCACTCCGGAAGCCTCTGCCACACCGACTGCCGCTCCTGAAACAATCTATCACACCGTCATGACCGGTGCAGATATCAAATCTGCAGTTGTGGAAGCAGGACAGACCCTGGGTGGGTTTGCAGTTGGCTTTGAGCTGAATCCCGAAGGTGCTGCCATCTTCAATACACACACCTCCCAGAATGTTGGCAAATACCTGGCAATTGTTCTTGATAAGAGAGTGATCTCCTGCCCGGTGATTGATTCTGCAATCCCCGATGGCCAGGGTCAGATCTCCGGTTCCTTCACCTCCGAAGAGGCCAACAACCTGGCAGTGACCCTGCGCTATGGTGGACTGAAGGTTCCCGTGGAAGTTGTGGAGAGCAAGGTCGTCGGACCCACCCTGGGTTCTGACAGCCTCAGCAAGAGTCTGACTGCCGGTATCATCGGCTTTGCCATTGTCTTCCTCTTCATGTTGATCTATTACCGTCTTCCAGGTGCCATGGCGGTCATTTCCATTTCCATCTATGCCGCCGTAGTGTTTGCGCTTTACAAACTGATTCCGGTGACTCTCACTCTTCCTGGCATCGCTGGTTTCCTGCTTTCCACTGGCGGCGCATTGGACGCCAACATCCTCATTTTCGAGCGCATGAAAGAGGAATTACGCAACGGTCGTAACCTTCGCCAGGCAGTTGAACTGGGTTGGACCCGGGCCTGGCCATCCATCCGCGATTCCAATATCGCCACCCTGATCACCAGTATCATTCTCTTCTGGTTTGGTTCCACCTTCGGCGCCAGCATCGTGCAAGGTTTTGCGTTGACCCTCATGCTGGGTGTGGTGATCTCGGTTCTTGCTGCTGTATTCATCACCCGCACGTTCCTGCGCATCAGTGTTGAGTTCATTAATCCTGCCAGCCATGAAAAGTGGTTTGGTGCATGAGGAGGGCGATATGAATATCCTGGGAAAACGTTATCTCTTTTTTGCCCTTTCCTTGCTGATCATCATCCCCGGTCTGGTGATTTTGTTTGTCAAGGGAATGCCGCTATCAATTGATTTCAAAGGGGGAACGCTGCTTGAGCTTGAATTCTCATCAGGCAAGGCACCTTCATCTGAAATGGTGAAATCCATCTATGATAATGCAGGCGTCGTGGATGTGCAGATCCAGCAATCTGGTTCGAATGTGCTGGTGTTGAGGTCTTCAGCTCTTTCGTCTGAAATTGAGAACAGCATCATCACCGAGCTAAAAGCACAATCTCAAAGTGACATCATCACTCACAAAGCAGATACGGTCAGCCCTTCCATTGGACAGGGTGTCACCCAACGAGCCATCCAGGCAGTTCTTCTCGCAGCCCTGGCGGTGGTGATTTACATTACGTTCGTATTCCGCGGTCTTCCGCATGCCTTCCGCTATGGTATTTGCGCAATCACTGCCATGGCTCACGATGTTTTGATCGTACTGGCGCTCACCGGATACGGCACTCTCTTCTTCGGGTGGCAGGTGGATTCGCTCTATCTCACCGCGCTGCTTACAGTGATCGGCTTTTCCGTGCAGGATAAGATTGTGGTGTTCGATCGCATCCGCGAGAACAGCGCCATCTACCGCAAGCTCGATTTTGAAAAGCTGGCCAACCATTCCATTATCCAGACTCTCCAACGGTCCATCAACACTCAGTTGATGACCTCGGAATTCTTTCTCCTTGCACTGGCGCTTTTTGGCGGAGTCACACTGCGTGAATTCGCAGTCATCCTTCTTGTGGGTCTGCTCAGCGGTACCTACTCCTCCATTTTCATTGCAGCACCGCTGCTCGTCGTATGGGAAAAGAAGGAATGGCAAACCTGGTTCCATAGAGGAACCGCAAGTCAGGCTTAACCCAAAAGAGGTTCTGGTATTCCGGAACCTCTTTTCTCTTAATGCATCTGTATATTTCAATTGGGTTTTTGCAGGGAGAAATTTATGCGCAAAGATGTTGTTTTAATCACAGGAGCCAATGGAGAGATTGGCCATGGGTTGATCGCCCATCTTGGTGAGCGGAAAAATATTTCGATCGTTGCCATGGACGTTCAACCGCTGGACGAGACTTTGCGTCCGTACTGCGAAAGGTTCATCCAGGGTGATATTCTGGATAACATGCTCTTAGGCAGGCTGGTGGCCGAATTCGAAATTCGCACCATATTTCACCTGGCTTCGATCCTTTCCACCAAGGCGGAATACAATCCCGAAACTGCTCATCGTGTAAACGTGGAAGGCACGCTCAATTTGCTGCGCCTTGCCGTGGAGCAGTCACAATGGCAGGGTCGACCTGTGCAATTCATTTACCCAAGTTCCATTGCAGTCTATGGGATATCTGATCTTGCCACCAAAGCCAAAATCGGGAAAATCAAAGAGGGTGATTGCTGCAGCCCCATCACCATGTACGGCTGCAACAAGCTGTATTGTGAAAACCTGGGGCAATACTACATGCACCACTACAAGCAGCTTGCAGCTGATCATTCATCAGTGCATGTCGATTTCCGCTGCCTTCGATTCCCCGGGTTGATCAGTTCGATCACTGTCCCCACCGGTGGAACCAGCGATTACGGGCCTGAAATGCTGCACCATGCCGCCCAGGGCATTCCCTATGCCAGCTTCGTACGCCCGGATACCCGCCTGCCTTTCATGGTCATGCCTGATGCCATCAAAGCACTGCTGCAGCTGGCTTCTGCACCCCGTGAGGTTCTTAAGCAGGATGTATACAATGTTACCAGCTTCAGCCCAACCGCCCTGGAATTTCACAACCGGGTCAAGGCTGCCTTCCCCAAAGC
>DNOU01000112.1 GCA_003501835.1 Anaerolineaceae bacterium
CTGATGAATCCCTGTCCCATTCGCGACCATAACGCTGACCTTCGGCAGTTGATCCGTAAACACGAAGTTGAACCGATTGACCAAAATTCCGCCGCGGCATTGCAGGATGCGAGTTATGCGGCGGGCATGGATCATTATGATGCCGAGTACCAGAAGATCGTCGACCGCGTCTGGCAGGAGGTCTATTTGAAGCGGGTGAAAGCAAGCAGCGATCGGACTGATGTGGAATTGGAAAGAGTCGTTGCTGCAGAGAAGAGAGATTGAGAAGTACCCCAATTCTGACCGATAAATGACATATTTGACAGATTAGTAAACTTTTTGTATAAAACCATCTGTTTTTAACTTGACAAAGTGATTTTTCGTGTACAATAGAAATGCACGTGCGAAGCCTGCCCCCCTCAGGTTTCGTGCGTGCATTTTCCTTATTAAAACCAGGGATTTACTCATCCGTTTTCCGAATTAAAGCTCATCCCCGGATGGGACAGGCATACCGGTTCTTTCCAAAGAGGTTGACCCCGCAATCCAGCAGCGCATCCGGGGCTCCCGGCATTGCCAGAGAGTCAGAGTTAACCAGGCGGGCAAATGAGCTATTGCTGCTGAGGATGGTCTGGTTGCTGGCTTTGGCAAAACTGAGATGCTCATTGTTCCAAATCGCCCTGGCGCCAGGAAAATCCTGCTTGAGCATTTGGCTGTTGCCGTCAGCGGAGCCATTCTCCACATGAATCACCTCAGAGGAGTGTGAAGAGAGATGCTTTCGGATGGACTGCAAGCCATCCCGCATATGCAAGGTACGGCTCATCAAACACGCTGACGGCTTCAATTGCCCGGCGGGATGCACAGCCGCTGCACCGCATGCACCAAAACCTTATATTCACCCTGAATTGCACTCTTTGGCGCTTTGCCGTGCGGCCTGCCCAAGAGCAGCACTGGGGTGATGGACATCTCCCAATTCGACAGAGGGTCGAGTACATTGCCGCAAGGCGGCGCGCGGTCAGAGCCTCAAAATAGAATGTTGCTCAGGGAAAAACGTTGCCTCAAGAAGAATGTTACTGAACGCTGAGGAATGATCCCAGAGTTCGCATGTTATAATTTGAAAAGCTTTTACTTCTCATTTGCGAGATCAATTTTGTTTCTCACCAGGACTCTGTGAAGCACCGGCGATGACCCCTGTCCTTTTTTCCAACCCCCTTCTCATTTTGCTGGTCACGCTGGTTCTGATCTCAGATCTTACCCCCATCGCTATTCTATTCCAGCAAAAAAACCACCTGTGGAAATAATCAATGGATGAAAATGCATATCCAGGAACAGCGCACCCATGACAGAATCTGATTTGAATTATGTTCCACGGCTGAGCATCCATCGACCCGGAAGTCAGTGGTGGATTATTGCCGGATGCATATTCCTGGGCGGTTTGATCGGCTACGGATTGAGCTTTCTGTTTCCTGCGGTATACGAAGCTACTTTCAAGGTCACATCAAACGTCATATTGACCGATAATCCCGAAATCACCGAGTTCATGGTGGATAACGTCCTGCTGCACGTGGGTGAATTGGCTTATCAGCAGCCGCTGCTTGAAAAGGTCGTTTCCGATGAAAAGATCCAGGCGTTGGATTTGACTCCGGCAANNACCACCCTTCTCAAGGTCCGGTGGGCAGATGCGGAGACTGCTGCACAGATTGCCAACACCTGGGGCAAACACTTTTATGCCATGCTGGAAGAGGGAGCTCGTCAGGCAGTGATTGCAGAAGAGCTGACAAAGATGCAGACTTTGCTTGAGAACTGTCTGGCTGGCATCCAAACACCGTCTGCGGGTGGCGTCATTTGTTCACTCAGCGAAGCTGAATTGAAAGACCAGATTACACAAAATACTGACAGGATCGCCGCTGCCGAGACGGCCAGCCTGGGATTGTACCGGCAGCTGCGGGTGAATTCGTACGAGGAAGCAATGGTACCAACTGCGCCCATCCGCCGCGAACGCGGGTGGTTGATCGCTGCGGGCGCCGGTATTGGTTTCGTCACCGGGCTACTGCTGACCGAGATATTTCTTTCCGGATCACGAAAAACAAGACTGCAATGAAGCGTCTATATCTGCTTGCCGCCCAAGGGTCGTGGGATGCACTCGTTTTCTTCCTTCCGTTGACGAGCCTGCCCCTGTTATCCAGGGTGATGGGTGGAACCGATGTGGCTCCTCTCTCGATGGTCTTCCTGGCAATCTTGATTCTGATCTGGTTCCTGCCGCGTTTTCTGAGGGGCGCTGGCGTTCCCATCCAATCAGTACCGTTGATCATTTTCGCGTTGGCTGCAGTGGTTTCATCACTGCTGGCATTCTTTCAGGTAGTGCCCTCTTTCAAGAACGAGGGATTGTGGAAGAACGAATTCTCGAGCCTGGTCTCCCTTGGCATCGGTGTGTGTTTTTACCTGGTGGCTTCGCTCTGGATCTCGGATGAGGCAAAGCTGAAGAGGTTTTTCCGGATCGTGAATCTTAGCGGCGGCCTGGCGCTGCTCTATGCAATGGT
>DNOU01000200.1 GCA_003501835.1 Anaerolineaceae bacterium
TCCTTTTCGTAATCCCCGAAGGAAAGGATGACATGCTGCTCGTTTTGCAGTGACTTGATCACTTCGGTGAGGCTGGTGCCGGGGACGGCGTTTTCATCGGGAATGATATACGGCAGGTTGAAAAGCCTGGTCATCTTGGAATGCAATCCTTCTGCAGCCGAAGCATTCACCCCCTCGCCATTCGCCCAATAAGCCACAGAGCCGGGAGCGGGCACCTTTTTACCATCTTCATTTTCGATGACTGTGCCCACTTCCATGGCTTTGAATTCGTGGAACCAGCGGTCGGGACCAAAGCTGTGCAGGAGGGCATCCAGGGTGGTGGGCGTGGTCTCACGCAGGTTCAGCTCGCGGGTGAGCATTTCGATGTCTTCGGGCTGAACCTCGGATTCGCGCAGTTCCAGGTGATAATCGGGCACTCTGCCGCGGATGGTGGAATTGCGTCCAATGGCGACCACGCGCACCTTGCTTGAGAATTTTGTTTTCAAGCCGATGGTGGGTTTACCGGTGTCTGAGGCAACGTCGTCAAACCCGTATTCGTTGTGCATATCAAACACCAGCACCGATGCCTTATTCCGCTGGATCAGCCCGGCGAGAATGATACGGGTGAGGAAGGATTTGCCCGAGCCGGTGGCGCCGAAAATCCCGGCGCTGCGCTGCACAAATTTGTCCAGGTCGATGCACACCGGGTGATCTTGCTCGCGGGTACGCCCGATCATGAAATTTCCCCCATCCCCGGGCATGCCGAAGATCGTTGCCACATCCTCCGCCGATGCCAGCCAGGCGTTGGCGTGATGAGAGGGAACGGTCTTGATGGGCATGGGGTGGTCGTCTTCCGGATGCCCCTGGCGCCATTCAGAATAGCGTGGATCATCAAATTCGGGACCTGATTCCACCATCAACGCGGGAAGAACCTCGAGGTTGGTGAAGAGTGTCTGCTGTGAAAGAAGGCGGCTGACTGCAGGCGAAAAGCGTTCGCCGCCGGGATTTTCAGCATAGCGTGGATCGGTGGAAGTGAGCTGCAGGTCTGTGACCAGACCGTAAAACTGCCAGTCTCCACTTTTGATCACCACAAAGGCGCCTTCCTGTACACTCTGGGCTGGCAGGGTGAGGCGCACGAACAGGTTGGCTTTGAGGCTGCCTCCCACCACAAAACCGATGGACTGCCGATGAGCATGAATTATTGACAGCGAATTTTCCATGGTCTCCCCCGATCTCAAATCACATCCGAAACAGCTTTGAGCACCGTTGTCAGGCGGGTGTAATCGTCCTTGAGCAGAGCAATCACCTCACTGACCGCCGATTCATCCAACCCAGCAGGGCTGGATTGTTTGACCTGCTCCAGGTGTGCTGCCAGCAGGTCGTCAGAAGGCAGGTCGGGGCTGCGAAAGAGATGCCGCAGGTAACCGAATTTATTTGCCGAAGTGAATTTCAATACCTCATCCACACTGCAGGGGAAGATGGCATCCAGAGAAAGCGGCGGGCGGGGAGGCAGAGCGTAGGAAATACGATCCTCCTGGGCATAGCCAATAAAAATGACTCCCATTTCCACGGGCATGTTGCGGTTGCGGCGATTATCTTCGATGACCTCGGGTTTGACGCTCGGAGCAGTCACGATCTGCCTGACCAGACCGTCGTCATCGATGTGAATGTCGTAAACCAGCCCGTAAACGGTTACGCCATCTTCCAGGGGGATGCGCACCATCTGTCCAAACGCTGGTGCGCCGGTCTGTGAGACACTGCAGCCGACCACGCAGGAGGTGGTGTTCGAGCGGAGCAATCTGCCAAATGCAATGGGTTCCATTTAATTCCTCGTTCGCGGTTCTGACTCTTTGCCGGATTGTTTGTTGGATTTCTCGAAAGGATCGAATCCCTGTTGAAGCAGTTCCTGTTCAATGCGTTGCGTGAGTTGATCGCGGTCGTCCAGTTTGACTACGGCGATTTCATGGGCGCGCAGCAGGGGATAAGGATAAGGCCGGCTGCCCAGGGTGTGCGCCTGATCTACGAGTACGTGTTGCAGCAAGTCCAGCGAAGGGGCATCTTCAGCCACCCAGGCAGGAATTTCCACCCGCGCAATTGCCGATTTCTGCTGCCTGCCCACATTGAGGTAGAAAAAGTGCAGGGCTTTTTTTCCGGAATAGGATTTGGTTGAACTGGACTGCAGCTCAAACACTGCAGAGCGCTCACCTGGTGCCAGCAGGTCCTCAAAAAGGTTCAGGTCGGTCACACCGGTGAACGGACGTTCATCGAGTGCCTCGGCTGTACTGCCTGCTTCCACCAGTTCCAACAAGCGCACCACCAGGTCGGCACGCGGCCGGTCGACGTAACCGGCGGTGACTGCCCCCAGCAGGCTGAGCCTGTCCAGCGCATCAAGGTAGCGGGCGAACATGACGCCGAATTGTTTATCCATTCTCGGCTCGTGATAAAGCTCCAAAGGGCCATCGGTGAGGGTGATGATGGGGGCAGCTTCACCGAGCTGGCGTTCGTGATCCACCAATTCAGCCAGCTTCTCCCGTTCGCGCACGTCGCGCTGCAGGGCAATAAAATCCTCCGAAATCAATCCACCGTTGGCGTAAAGCCTGTCGTCATAGAGCAGTTCGGATTCAATGAACTCTTCAGGAATGCCGCCTGCATTTAAGGGCATGCGAAAAATCCCCACATTCACCAGTCCAAAAAGCACCGGCTCATGTGCGTTGGGGGTGATCTGCGAGCCATCAGCGGCTAGAATGGTGCAAAGCTCATCGCTTGATTGGGCTGTCCGGTGGGTATCCAGATTCTCTCCACAGGGTTTGGCGCAGCGTATGCCGCTATCGCGGGCGACAGCTTCCTCCACCTTTTGTTCAAGCAGGCGGGTTTGACTTGCATTTTGCCTCAGCAACTCCCGGCATATGTTGAGATTTTCACTCAAACGGACACTGCGCTGGAGCGATTGCTCCCCCAGTTTCTTGATCTCCTGGGTGAGCGTAAGATAGTTTACCGGCATGGCTTCACCTTGATATGGAACATATGTTTGATTATAGCGAAAAGAAGTGGAAAGGGCAAGGAAAAATGACGCGAATTATAAGAGTTGTGTCTGCGTTGCCGCCTTAAAACTTGACCGACCCTCCTTTTCTGACTATAATGATCACGATAAAATCGTTTTATTGGAAGAAGGTAGCAAAATGCCGATCTACACCTATCGGTGCGAAAACTGCGGTTTTCAGTTTGATGAATTTCAAAGATTTTCCGACTCTCCGCTGACGAAATGTCCGGAGTGTGGTAAGAAAACCCTGCACAAAGTGTATACCCCGGTGGGGATAGTCTTCAAAGGCTCCGGTTTTTATGCCACCGATCACCGTTCGCCTTCCGGGGCAACGCACACTTCCAGCAGCCATACCGAGGAAAAACCAGCCGAGACGAAGACGGAAACCCCTGCTGCAACCAAGCCGGCTGCAGAAAAGACCGGAGATTAAACGTCCTTCTAACAATCCAACCAGTTCACCACCGCCTGTCCGACGGGAAAATATGGGTAGAAAAATGAAAAACGAATTTGAACCTACTCATCTTCCCCTCGGTCTGAGCGGTGGCTTGGTATTGAGACGAGCCGCTGCAGCCGATGGGGAAGCACTGGCGGTTTTCAGTTCACGCATGCATTCAGATGACGGACCTGACAGACCTGACCAGGGTGTCTACTACCTGCTGAAAGAGATCGCAGACGGGAAGAATCCGGCACTGACGCTGGATGATTTCACCGTGGTGGAAGAGATCGCCAGCGGCAGGATCGTTTCATGCATGTGCCTGATCTCGCAGACCTGGAGTTATGCTGGAATTCCCTTCAAGGTGGGCAGACCGGAGTTGGTTGCAACAGAGCCCGATTATCGAAACCGGGGGTTGGTACACCGGCAGTTCGATGTGATCCATCAGTGGAGCCGCGAACGCGGTGAAATTGTCCAGGGGATCACCGGCATTCCCGTTTATTACCGGCAGTTCGGTTATGAAATGGCGCTGGATCTGGACGGCTCACGCACTCTCTTCGAACCCCATCTTCCCAGGATGAAGGATGGTGAGTTGGAGAAGTTCACTCTGCGGGCAGCTGAAGAGCGGGATCTACCTTTCCTGATGGACCTCTACAACACCAACCTCGCTGGTTCGATGATCACCTGTGTTAGAGATGACACCACCTGGAAGTTTGAATTGTCCGAACGGGAACCGCAAAGTTGTGATCACTGTAACATCTACATCGTACAGGATGCAGCGGGCAAACCGGCGGGTTGGGTGGTGACATTTGCCCAGGCCGGGAAGGGCAAGCTCATCGTGCGTCAATTCGACCTGCTGCCAGCCTTTGACCGCTACCTGGCGGCAAGGGCGGTTTCCAACCACCTGTGGCAGATTGGCAAGTCAGAGGCAGAAAAGTCAGGCAATCGTTTTGCAGAACTGCAATTCAGCCTTGGGCGCTCGCACCTGGTCTATGACCTGTTGGGTGATGCATTGCTGCGTCCGCGGGCACCATATGCCTGGTACATGCGGGTAACCGACTTGCCTGCTTTTCTCAACCTGGTGCGTCCGGTTCTGGAAACGCGCTTCAGAGCCTCAGCGTATGCCGGGTTCAACGGCAGCATCAAGCTGATGCCCGCTTATCAAGGGCTCGAGATGACCTTTGAGAGCGGGAAAATCCTCCCCATCTCGGAACTGCCTGCCCTGAACTGGGGAGATGCGGATGCACTCTTTCCCGGTCAGATCTTTCTACAGCTTCTTTTCGGCTTTCGCGATCTCAACGAGTTGATGCATGCATTTGTGGACCTTGAGGTCAAGGAGCCAGCCCGTCATTTGTTATCGGCACTTTTTCCGGTGCAATCTTCCAATATTTGGATGATCTAGATTGTGCAATGGGATGGTTTTTTACAACCTGTGATAGTTTTTGAGAGTGACCCGTATCTACAATGCAATTCATCACGTGAGGAATGGAATGCAAAAGAAAAATCCCGGTAAAGGAAAGGGCATCGCTGAGAAGCCACGGCTTTCCACCGCCCAACGCAAAATTCGAAGACAACAAATCAGTATGGCAGTTATCGGGTTGATCCTGATTGTCGCCATGATCATGGCGCTGACCGTACGCTAATAAGAGGAGTTATGGTCACTCATTCAAAATGGTTCTGGTTGGCAGCTCTTGCCACCGCCTGGTTTGCCGATTTTCTTTTCTGGGGCAAGGTGCCCGGTATATCGTTTCCCATTTGGGTGTTCACAGTTTTGCTGGTGGGATTCCTTCTTTCATGGAGGGCTGGTAATCCCCCCTCGCCATGGACATACCTGCTGGCGGTGCTGACCCTGTTCTTTGCTGCGGCGGTGACCTTTCGGGTGAATGCCATGGTCAACTTCGCCAGCCTGGCGATGGTCGCGGGCGGGTTGGTCCTGATCACCGCTACGTTTCTCAA
>DNOU01000162.1:0-827 GCA_003501835.1 Anaerolineaceae bacterium
CTGTCCCTCACTGAGAAATGCACGAAACCGTCGTCTTCCGGACAGCTGGCAGCAAGCAGGATCTCACCTCCTGGGGGCGTGTAGCGTACCGCGTTGGTGATGAGATTGTTCACCAGCTGGGTGATGCGGTCGGGATCCATCGAGAGGTCCGGCAATCGCGGTTGAAGTTGCAGCTTGAGGTTGATTTTCTTTGCCAGTGCCAGGGGTTTTGCCCGTTCAACAATTTGATCGAACAGTTCAGCTGGAGAGACCATCCGCCTTTCGAGCACCAGCTCGCCGGCATCTGCCAGAGAGAGCAGCCGCAGGTCACCCACCATGCGGGTAAGAAGTGTGGTTTCCGCCAGCAGTGAATCTGCCTGCTCACGGTCAAAAGGCAACAATCCATCCTGAATACCTTCGAGCGTGCCCTGCATGGCTGCCAGGGGGGTTCGCAACTCATGTGCCACATCAGCGATCATGTTCTTGCGTTGAATTTCCGCCTTCGAAAGGCTCTCTGCCATGCGGTTGAATGAAGTGCCGAGCTCGCCCAGTTCGTCGCGGCTGCGTATGTTCACGCGTTGCTCCAGGTCACCCGCAGCGATGGCAGCTGCAGCTTTGTTCAGCTTGCGAACCGGGGAAATAATCTGAAAGAAGATACCTGCGCCGATCAACACAGCAATGACTGTTGCAATGCCTGTCGAGTTTATGATTGCCCTGTTCACAGATGCCAGAAAATCATCGGCAGGTGTGCCGGTGGACAGTAAATCAGGAGTAACGATCAGGGTACCCAGCGTTGTGTCGGCGGATAGAATGGAAACACCATTGCTCAACTCGTTTGCATCCAGGGT
>DNOU01000162.1:848-5462 GCA_003501835.1 Anaerolineaceae bacterium
CCCTGCCAGCTGCCTGCCTGCATGTAATAATCAGCAAGCGATGGGGAAAGGGTTTCAGCCCACGCCTTACTGCTGCGCGTGGTATAAAGTGAAAATGCCTGTTCGGTGGCGCGGCTGGTGAGGATGGCCATCAAGACCGCACCAACAGCAATGACGAGCAGGAAAGCGCCGAGTAATCTGAAAAGCAAACTAGTTTTCATCGCCTGCGACTTCCAGTTTATAACCCAAACCAAAAACAGTCTGAATGTATTTGGGCTTTCGCGCATCGGGCTCCAATTTCATGCGCAGGTTTTTGATATGCGCGTCTATGGTCCTTTCGTATCCCTCGTAGGCATCCCCCTGGGATTGCTCCATGAGCTGCAGCCGTGAAAATACCCGGCGGGGTTTCCTCGCCATCGTCACCAATAGATTGAATTCTGTGGGGGTCAGTTCCACCAGGCGGCCGGCTTCCCGCACAGTGTGCTTTTCAAGGTCAATTTCAAGCTCATCGATCCTCAGAACCTCACCTTCTGCAGGTTGGACATCGGAACGGCGGAAGATGGTGCGTACCCTTGCCACCACCTCGCGGGGACTGAAAGGCTTGACGACGTAGTCGTCTGCTCCAAGCTCCAACCCCACCAACCGGTCAGCTTCTTCCACACGTGCCGTCAGCATGAGAATGGGGACATTGGACTCCTTGCGAACTGCCTTGCAAACATCCATTCCATCCATTCCGGGCAGGTTGAGATCCAGGATGATGAAATCAGGTTTCTCCCTTCCAAACAGGGCAAGCGCCTGCAGCCCATCCGGTGCCGTCACCACCTGGAACCCAGCCTTATCCAGGTAAAGTTGCAGCACCTTTACTATCTGCGGCTCGTCATCCACCACCAGGATCTTCCTGGTCATAATCACCTGCCTATCCTCTGGTACGTAAAAAAGCAGAGAAATGCTTGCATTGAGGTTGTTTCCATTATAGTAGATGTTCCTGGTGTTTTTTATTGATTTTAGCCCGCCGACAGTGGCAGATGGTCTCTCCTGACCAGGGTTCCAAATGATTGCGATAAAATCTGCGGGCAGGAAGATCATGCAGAAAAGGCACCTCAGGGGTGCCCTTTCTGACCAAACGCTTACCGGTTATTCAGCGATCTGCAGGTACGGGCAATTGCCAGCAAAACCGTTTCTGACGCCGGTTCCGCGGAAACCGGAATTGCCCATTGCCTGGCGGTTTGCTCCGCCCATGCGGGAGGCAAGCCAATCCGCCTGGCTCTGGGTAATGACCCCATCCGCCAGTGCAGCATCAAGTGCAGAGGTGCGCGCATCCACAACCAGAGTCTGGAATTCATCAACAGTCAGACCCGTGGAGATCGCGATCGAGGAAAGGGTTTCCCCGCCAGCCAGCCGGGTTTCAATTTCGTCCACCGAAAGATCGAGGGCGTCTGCATAAGCAGCAATCAGATATTCGTGTAGAACGCCATTAACGGAAGTGCCCGTATTGGATTGACCCATCATTCCGACACCGGCTCCGGCGCCCCTAAAACCGTTGCCATTTCCAGAATTGGCGAACGCCGGGGTAGCCGGGATGAACGTGACAGCCATCACCGCCACAATTGCGAGCAATACTGCAAGTTTCTTCATTTTCAATCTCCTTGTTCGATTTGGTAGTTGCGATTCTGATATTACAGGATGGATATGAAGAACCTGTGAAGCTGGAATGAAAGGTCTGTGTAGATTGCTGAATCATTGAACATCAGATTTTCAGAACACGGCTCTTTGTTGCAGAGTTTTCAGGTTCACCGGCAGGGGAATCTTCTCCATCTTCAAAACCGATGTCATCAGCTCAGGCGATTGATTTGAATTTTTCGACGTTGCATGTATACTCTTATTACATTGATCACGATCGTTGATCGACCGCCTTGGTATCCAAAGAGGAATTGATTTCAAAAGTGAATTAAGATCCGCATCACCGTTTCCATCATCCACAGGAGTCCATTTATGCACTCTGAGGTCAACGATAAAGCAGCTGGAACCCGTCATTTTGATTGGGCGGGTATTTTTGTCAATCTGCTTTTACCGCTCTCGGGGATGCTCATCGCGCTCCTGATCGGTGCGGTGATGTTGCTCATTCTTAAAGTCAATCCGCTTGAAGCTTATGCCGAGCTGGTCAAAGGCGCATTTGGCAGTGTGTCAGGGATCACACAGACCCTGGTGAAAGCCACGCCGCTGCTGCTGGTGGGGCTCGGCATTTGCATTGCCTTCCGCGCAAGTGTGATCAACATCGGAGGCGAAGGGCAGATCATTGCAGGTGCCATTGCCGCCACCTGGTGGCCGCTCACCTTCCGCACCTGGCCAGGATGGATCCTTCTGCCCAGCACTTTGATCGTGGGGTTTGCCGCGGGTGCATTGTGGGGATTCATTCCCGGCATCCTCAAAGCCCGTCTCAAGGTCAACGAGATCCTCAGCACGGTGATGATGAACGCCATCGCCCTGCAAACCATGAACCTGCTGATCCGTTCTGTGCTGATGGACCCTGCCGGTATCTCCGCAGGGACATATCTTGCCCAATCTGAGCGCCTGCCTGAACAGGTCTGGCTGGCTCGACTGGTTCCCCAGACCCTGCTGCATGCCGGTTCGCTGATCGCGGTGGCACTGGCAGTGATCGTATATATCTTTCTCTGGCGGACCACCTTGGGCTATCGCATCCGCGCCGTGGGATTCAATCCTGAAGCTGCCCGCTTTTCCGGCATCAACGTGCCCTTCAACCAGGCGTTGGCATTGACCCTGGCGGGCGGCTTTTCCGGCATTGCAGGAGCCATAGAGGTGCTGGGAGTGCAGCACCGCCTGCTGGAAGGCATCACCGGCGGTTACGGTTTTTCAGGCATCGTCGCAGCCTTGTTCGGGGGTTTACACCCCCTGGGCGCCATCCCGGCATCCGTGCTGTTTGGCGCATTGCTGGTGGGCGGCGACAGCATGCAGCGTGCAGTGCAGGTGCCAAAATCGCTGATCGATACCATCCTGGGATTGGTGGTGCTCTTTGTGGTGGGCTCAGCGCTTTGGACGCGCCGCTGGTCAGCCAGGCGGCAGATGGCAGCCATGAAGAAAGGGGGTGAACAGGCATGAGCGAATTGCTTCAAGCCAGCGTGATCATTGGCATTCTCACCTCAGCCATCCGGCTGGCCACCCCGTACCTGTATGCTGCCATCGGCGAGACATTTGCCCAAAGCTCGGGGGTGCTCAACCTGGGTGTGGACGGCATCATGTTGATCAGCGCTTTCGCCTCCTTCTACGTCGTACTCCACACCGGCAACATCTGGCTGGGGCTCCTTGCCGCCATACTGGTGGGATTACTGATGGGCTTGCTGATGTCATTTATCAGCGTCACACTCAAAGCCGAGCAGGGCATCAGCGGCATCGGATTGTACATGTTCGGTCTTGGTCTCTCAAGCCTGCTTTTCAAGACCATGATTGGCACGGTCAAAACGGTCACAGGCTTTCAGGCAGTCAAGATCCCTCTACTGGGCGACATTCCCGTAGTGGGTCAAATCTTCTTCAATCACAGCCTGCTGGTGTACGGGGCATTTCTACTGGTACCCATTGCCTGGTGGGTGCTGGAAAAGACCACCTGGGGATTGAAGATCAAGTCAGTGGGTCAAAATCCTGCTGCTGCTGACTCGCTGGGCGTGAATGTGGATCTTGTCCGCTATGTGAGTGTCTGCCTGGGTGCTATCCTGGCAGGTATCGCCGGCGCCTCGCTTTCCATTTCGCTGCTCAATCTCTTCCAGGATAACCTCACCGCTGGTCAGGGCTTTATTGCCGTGGCGCTGGTATATTTTGGAGGCTGGCGCCCGGTGGGAATATTGTGGGGTGCGATGCTATTCAGCACGGTCAATGCGTTTCAACTCTGGGTGCAGGTGCTGGGAGTCAATATCCCTTCAGATGTGGCGATCATGCTCCCTTATTTACTGACAATCGCTGCACTGGCTTTCACAACCAATCGCGGCAGACAGCCAGCAGCATTGAACAAACCCTTTGAACGGGGAGAAAGTTAATCCAATCCTACACATACCTTAAGGAGGAAAACATGTTCAAACGCTCGTTGGTCGTATTGCTGCTGCTGGCTGTGCTGGTATCAGCCTGTGCAGCCCCCGCTGCAACGCCTACTGCAGCCAAGGCTTTCCGCATCGCGGTGGTCATGCCCAGCGCCACCACGGATATGGCATTCAGCCAGTCCATGTGGAACGCCCTGGCCACCATTCAAAAAGAAATGGGCGGCGAAACTGCACTCGAGATCAAGTACTCCGAGAACATGTTCAATGTGCCTGATGCAGCCACCGCCATCCGCGACTATGCCAGCCAGGGTTTTGACGTTGTCATTGCCCACGGTTCGCAGTATGGATCTTCGGTACAGGAAATCGCCAAGGATTTCCCCGAGACCACCTTTGCCTGGGGAACGGATGTCAACACCTTTGGCCTGCCGAACGTGTATGCCTATACCGCAGCCGCTGAAGAGGGCGGATACGTGAATGGCGTCCTGGCTGCCATGCTGACCCAATCCAAGACCATTGGCGTGACCGGACCTGTGGAAGTGGGTGATGCCAAGACTTATATCGACGGCTTTGTGCAGGGTGTGGCTTCCGT
>DNOU01000162.1:5603-6299 GCA_003501835.1 Anaerolineaceae bacterium
GCCAGCCAGGTCTATGACTGGACCAGCATGCTGCGCGAGATCATCGCCTCCAACAAAGCGGGCACGCTTGGCGGCAAAACCTACACACTGCACCTTTCCAATGACGGTCTGAAGATCATCTACAACCCTGGTTATGCCATTCCGGCGGATGTGAAAGCCGCGGGCGACAAAGCTATTGCGGATATCATCTCCGGCGCTGTAAAGGTCACACCATAACACCATTTCAAGCAACCCTCTCCCGGATGGACACGGGAGAGGGTTTCCACCCGATACTGCGAGGTCCAATTTTCTTGCCTGAGGTCAATGAATGACGTCCATGATCCCTGCAAATGCCCAAACCAAGATCCAGACCATGGAAATGTGCAACGTCACCAAGACTTTCCCGGGAGTTCTGGCGAATGACAGGGTTTGCTTTGATATTCACCAGGGTGAAGTTCACGCCCTGCTTGGTGAGAACGGCGCCGGCAAGAGCACGCTCATGCGTCAACTTTACGGGTTGTATAAACCCGATGATGGTGAAATCAAGATCAACGGGAAAGTGGTGTCCTTCAATTCACCCGCTGATGCCATCGCAGCCGGCATTGGCATGATCCACCAGCATTTCATGCTCGTCCCCACCTTCAGTGTGGCAGAAAATGTTGCCCTGGGGTTGAAATCCACCCGTGAGCCTCTCAAGGATCTCGACAAGGTTTCCAA
>DNOU01000041.1:0-3655 GCA_003501835.1 Anaerolineaceae bacterium
AGATCGTCATCCGTCAGCGGCTGAATGTTGACATCCACAAGGCGTTTTTCCCAGCCATGGGGCAGCATGGAAGCGATCGTCAGTAACCCCAGGGGTGGAGCGCCGGCTTTCTTGTCGATAAACTTGAGTGCATGCTTGAAGCTCCAGAAGGTATCGGGAAATTCAGGGTAAAGAAGCAGAACCTTCATTTTCATCTCCAATGTTGAGTGTCGTAAAACTCCTGGATTTTATTTTATGATGCACGATCGGAGGCAGCATGGGACTAAAGGTTGATTTCAGGTATATCTTCTGGAAAATCGGCATATGAAGAAAGATATCGGTCATCATTTGTGCAGTATTAAGGATCCTGGGTTGACAAATTAGCCTATTGACAGGCTGGGATTTCGTTTGTATGATCTAGTTTATGTTTAACAATTGAATACATGGAATGAGCGGCTGAGTCTCTTGACGAGATGACGAGGTGGAGGTTCTCCTTCGCGAGAAGGGTGTTAATCCCGGACATTTTTCCGGGAGAAAATCGATAGATCAGCGGATGCCTCCGAAGCCCTGCCAGGGCTTCTATTCCAAAAATTGTGAAAACATAAAAACCAGGCGGAGACGGCTGGCATAGATCAGTAAAGGATTGGTGAAGCACCAATTCGTCTTTTTGTATATTCATTTCTGGCTGGTTGACCGCCTGGCGCCGCTGGAACCATTTCGCATTTTGAGGAGTGAATCATGGACAAGAAGGAATTATTTGAACGGATCAAAGCAGACGATGTGAAGTTCGTCTCGCTGCAATTCACTGATGTGACCGGTTCGGTCAAAAGCGTGGATGCACCTGTTGACCGCCTGGAAGATGCGCTGGATGACGGTCTGTGGTTTGACGGTTCATCAGTTGAGGGTTTTACCCGCATCCAGGAAAGCGATATGCTGCTCATCCCGGATATTGAGACCTATGCGGTTCTCCCCTGGACACCGGCAGAACTCAAACGCGGACGGCTATTCTGCGATATCTTCTTCCCTGACGGCACCCCTTTCGATGGGGATCCCCGGGGTGCATTACGGCGCGATCTTGAAGCCTTGAAAAAACGGGGCTGGACATATTACGTGGGTTCCGAGCCTGAGTTCTTCCTCTTCCGGCGCAACGGTAACGGCAGCGAAACGATCAAACCCGTACCTCATGATGTGGGCGGATATTTTGATTTCTCACCCAATGATGAGGCAGTCCGGGTGAGGACGGAGTTGATCCAGGCGTTGGAAACCATGAATCTGGAAGTGGAAGTGGGTCACCACGAATGCGCGCTTGCCCAGCATGAGATCGATTTCAAGTTCGACAATGCCCTGCACTCAGCCGATAATGTACTCACCATGAAGTACACCGTCAAGGCCATTGCTGCCAAAAATGGTTTACTGGCTTCATTCATGCCCAAACCGCTCTTTGGTGTAAATGGTTCGGGAATGCACTGTCACCAATCCATTTCCGACCGGAGTGGAAAGAACCTTTTCTATGATGGAAAGGATCCCTACCAGCTTTCATCAACCGCATATTCATTCATCGCCGGGCAGCTGACACACGCCAAAGCGATGGCTGCAGTGCTGGCACCCACAGTTAACTCTTATAAACGGCTTGTGCCCGGTTATGAAGCCCCGGTTTATATTGGCTGGGCTCAAACCAACCGTTCTGCGCTCATTCGCATCCCCCGCCACAGGGAAGGAATGGCGCGCGCCTCGCGTGCTGAGCTGCGCTGCCCGGATCCTTCATGCAATCCCTATCTCGCTTACAAGGTCATGCTGGCGGCAGCCATGGATGGGATTGACCGCGGATTGGTGCCCCCGCAGCCATTGAACGTCAACATTTATGAAATGACAGCAGAGGAACGCAGATCTGCCGGAGTGGACGAACTGCCCGGATCACTTTGGGAAGCCCTGATCGAGCTTTCCAGTAACGATCTGATCAGGAACGCTCTGGGACCCACCCTGTATGATGCCTTTGTGCGTGCCAAGAAAGCGGAATGGGAAGAATATCGCCTGCAGGTGATGGATTGGGAAGTGGGCCGATATCTAGAAACAGCCTGATGAGGAGAATTGTAAGAGCAAAAAGAGCGGTAACCACCGCTCTTTTTGTGTTCATCATGTCCGTTATCCGCCAATCATCGGTGGAAAACGTTTGATCTCCCCACCATACTGGATGATCTCATCCTTACCGATCCATTCACCGCGGCGCATAACGAGGCGGTCTTCCGAACCCAGGTACAAGTCAGACAAAGGTTGCCCGACTCAAACCGGGATTTCCATCCGGTACTTCCTGTACCGTCAAATCAAGGACGCCGTCACGGATTAAGGTTTCAACCCATTCTGAAGGCAAGCCAGGAACGCCCGGGTGATGTCATCAGGTTGGGTCTGGGTGATGGCAAGGATGGGTAAAGAAAGTTGGGTTGGGTCAACGTCAGAAATGGAAATGGCGTTGACTTTGCTCGAAATCAAACTCGCGGGAACAAAACCAATCGCGGTCTGACTGCTGCCAATCGCTTCGATCATGGCAAAAGGATCCGGTATGAGCAGAGCCTGTGAACGCGCCGGTAAAACACCTGCCATCAGGTTGGATTCCATGGCAGACTGAATGTCTTCCCCTTCCGCATAGAAATTCAAGGCAATGCCCGCATTTTTGACACTTTCCGGAAGATCAGTGGAGAAGCACTCCGGGCAGAATTGTTGAAATGCCGCCCAGTTAGCGAACTTGCCGCTAAAGATCTGTCGGAGTTGATCCAGGGTCAGCTGTTGCAGTGGATTCTCCGTATTGACCACAAAGATAAGGGATTCACTTCCAAGGGTGAAAGAGGGCAGGCTCAAGGATTGCGGAGCACCCAGGCGCAGCATTACATCGGCACCAATGGACTGGAGGGATGGGGTGGGGGATTCACTCACCACCATGCTGAATGATGTCTGCTGGTTCGCACAGCTTGAAAGGATCGAGCCCAGTCCCTCAAGGGCAGGGGTGTACGCCACCTGCAGCACCCGCGGTGAGTTATCCGTGTTGTTTAATGCGGAGGGAGTCTGTTGAGCCTGTGCGGTGGCGGGACTGCGGAAGGCGCTGAGGATAAGTACGATGGCTGCCACTGCTGCGCAGTAGATTGCGAAGGAGATCAACGACCGTTTCTGAAGAAATGCCAGCAGCCAGCGAATGGAGAAGTACCCCACAACCCCGGCAGTTACGAATCCAATCGCCATGACCGGAAGGAAGGATGAAAGATTAGGCACCTGCAACAGATCTCTTGCGCTGAGCACACCCGCCGCAAGCATGACGGGAATGGACATGAGAAATGAGAACCGTGCCGCAGATGGACGGTCAAACTGGCGGGTCATGCCGCCCGTGATCGTCGACCCTGAACGGGAGATCCCGGGGAATATCGAAACTGCCTGAAAAAGACCAATCCATAGAGCATCAATCCAGGTCATCTTCGATAAATTCTTTTGCCGCTTCCCCATCCATTCTGCAATCACGAGAAATGCCGCGGTTACAAATAGAAACATTGCGGTCACCCTGGGGCTGTTGAAGGTGGCTTCAACCGTATCTTTAAGGAACAAACCTGCAAGACCCGCCGGAATGGTGGCGAGAATGAGATACCAGCCCATTCGGGATTCAAATGATGAAAAAGGCTTGCCGCTTACGATG
>DNOU01000041.1:3702-4231 GCA_003501835.1 Anaerolineaceae bacterium
ATGAGCACCAGGTGGGCTGAACTGGAAATAGGCAGGAATTCAGTCAACCCCTGCACAATGCCGAGGATGATGGATTGAAGAATGGTCATGAGGTCACCTTTTTGCTGGTGGTTTTGTACCCGGAGAGGAAACTGGCTGCAAAGCCGGAAAACTCACCTGCCAGGATCGCCTGGCGCGACTGTTTCATCAGTGTCACCAGGAATTGGATGTTGTGAATGGAGATCAGCGTGGCTGCCAGCATTTCTTTGGCGACCAGCAAATGACGGATATAAGCGCGCGAAAAGCTCTGGCAGGTACTGCACAGGCAGCCCGGCTCAATGGGCTGATGATCGCGGGCGAACCCTGCGTTCATCAAATTGATGCGGCCGGCGTGTGTGAAGGCAGAGGAGTGGCGTGCCAGGCGGGTGGGAAGAACGCAGTCGAAAATATCGATGCCACGTGCCACACCGTTGATCAAATCCTCCGGTGAACCCACACCCATCAGGTAACGCGGTTTTCCCTCAGGCAGGATCTCATTGACCAGTTCGAT
>DNOU01000163.1 GCA_003501835.1 Anaerolineaceae bacterium
CCGGATGAGACCCTGCTGGTGCAATCCGGAAAGCCGGTGGCGGTGTTCAAAAGTCACGAGAATGCCCCAAGGGTGCTGATCGCCAATTCGAACCTGGTGCCTCACTGGGCCACTCAAAAGCATTTCGACGAACTGGCGGCGAAGGGCTTGATCATGTATGGGCAAATGACCGCTGGCTCCTGGATCTACATTGGCACCCAGGGGATCCTGCAGGGTACCTACGAAACCTTTGGCTCACTGGCGGCGCAGAAAGGCTGGAAATCGCTGAAGGGTAAATTCGTGCTCAGCGCAGGACTGGGCGGCATGGGCGGTGCCCAACCACTGGCGGTGACCATGAACGAGGGTGTCGGCCTGGTGGTGGAGGTGGACCCTGAACGGGCGCACCGCCGCAAGGAAACCGGCTATGTGCAGATGGTTGTGGATACCCTTGAAGAAGCCATGACACTGGTGGAAGAAGCCAAAACTTTGAAAATCCCACGCTCGGTGGGTCTCATCGGAAACGCTGCTGAGATTTACCCCGAGTTGGTGGTGCGCGGCGTCATCCCCGATGTGGTCACTGATCAAACCCCCGCCCACGATGTGAGCAGTTATGTTCCTGCTGGAATGCCGCTGCAATCCGCCTGGGAGATGCGCAAGCGCGATCCTGCGGAATATGCCCGGCGCGCGATGGATTCAATGAGCCGGCATGTGCAGGCAATGCTTGATTTTCAGTCACGCGGTGCCGAAGTGTTCGATTACGGCAACAACATCCGTCAACGCGCTTTTGACAATGGGGTCAGCCACGCGTTCGATTTTCCCGGTTTCGTCCCTGCTTATATCCGGCCTTTGTTCTGCGAAGGTAAGGGACCGTTCCGCTGGGTGGCGCTCTCTGGAGACCCGGAAGATATTTACCGCACTGATGAAGCCTTGATCGAGCTCTTTCCTGAAAACCGGCACATGGTTCGCTGGCTGGAGATGGCGCATGAGCAGGTGCACTTCCAGGGACTGCCTGCCCGCATTTGCTGGCTGGGTTACGGAGAACGCGCCAAAGCGGGGTTGAAGTTCAACGAGTTGGTGGCAAAGGGCATCGTCAAGGCTCCCATTGTCATTGGGCGCGACCATCTGGATTCCGGCTCTGTGGCCAGCCCCAACCGCGAAACAGAGGGTATGCGTGACGGCACGGATGCAGTGAGCGACTGGCCAATCTTAAACGCATTGATCAACACCGCTGGGGGGGCGACCTGGGTCTCCTTCCACCATGGCGGTGGAGTGGGTATTGGATACAGCCAGCATGCCGGCATGGTCATTGTGGCTGACGGTACGCCTGAAGCGGCAGCCCGTATTCAGCGGGTGCTGACTACCGACCCTGGTATGGGGGTGGTCCGCCACGCGGATGCCGGTTACCCTGAAGCCATTGAATTCGCCAGGAATCACGGCATCATGATTCCCATGCTGCCAAGAGAATCACCTTGAATCACGGACGCTGGATCGGCTTCATTCTTGCCATAGTGGTTGGGCTGGCGGCCGGATTGGTTTACGGTTGGGTGATTGAACCTGCCGGTGTCAGCAATACCACCCTGGATTCATTAAGAAGCGATTACAAAGCCGATTATGTGCTGATGGTGGCTGAGACCTATAATGCCACTGCCAACCTGGAACAGGCACTCCAGGATCTAGAGCAGATTTCCCCTGGAGAACCTCTCAAGGCGGTTCAATCTGCCCTGGTCACTGCCCAGGCGCTGGGTTATCTTGATTCCGACCTGCAAATGATGGCACAACTTGAAACTGCGCTTAAATCCGTCAACCCCGCCGTGGGGGTGACCCCATGAGCGAAAAACGGGGTCCTTTTTACCTGCTCACCGGTCTCATCATTGGGGCGGTGGTGGGTGTACTGGCGACCCGGTTGTTGTTACCGGTCCGCTACACCGATACTGAACCTTCCACGCTGCGAACTGATCAACGCGAGGTTTACCGCAATCTGGTTTCGCGGGCATACCTTGCAGAAGCCGATGTCAACCGTGCCAGAAGCCGGCTCAACTTGCTCAAGGACACCGCCATGGTTGAGGAACTGATCGCCCAGGCGCAGAATGCTCTGGCATCCACCGACCAGCAAGCCAATGCACGCGCCATGGCTTTACTGGCTGCAGCCCTCAGCAAGACGGGAATCCAGGTTACTCCATTGCCAGGCGTGGTTACACCACTGGTGATGACCGAAGCGACTTCAACACCCGGAGCGGTGGTGAAGACGATCACCCCCACAGCGGCAGCTTCACAAACGGCGATCACTTCCACACCAGCGATTACTGCGTCTCTCAGGGCGACAGCCACGCCGCAACCCACGCAGGGATCCCCCTATCAAATGGTCTCAAAGGAAGATGTCTGTTTGCCAGGAGCTGCACCCCTGATGCGGATCCATGTCCAGGACTCACAGGGTAACCCGGTCATGGGAGTGAAGATCGAGATCACGCTGGTCAACTCTGCCCCGGCGTACTTTTTTACCGGTTTGTACCCAGAGATCGACAA
>DNOU01000143.1 GCA_003501835.1 Anaerolineaceae bacterium
TGACGGAAAAGTTCTGCGAGAGGGTGACTTCCTTGCCAGCATCCAGAACCGGGATGGTCACTGTGCCGCCTGTGCTTCTGGCCAGGAACCCGGCATTTTCGAATGTGATAATGATGTTGACTGCAGAAAGCTGGCCCTGATTGGCAAATTGAAGCTTGAGAGTGAACTCCTGACCGCCTCGCACCTTGCCGACCGTGTCATATCCATTAACCACTACCAGAGGCCGTCCAGTGGGCGCCATAGGGGGTTGGGGTACCTGGGCAAGGGTGTTCACTTTTAAAGTATGAGATTCTGCATTTACAGTATTTTTGAAAGTCAATTCATAAATGTCATTTGTGCTGCTCGCCGCATCCGCAGGGATCTGCACATAAATGGAAAAGTTCTGTGAAGCACCGACTTGCAGGTCAATCGGACCTGCTGGGGAATAATAAGTAGGCCATTTATGCGAACCACCTTCAGAAAGCTCAACAGTCGCATCAGAGACGCCATTGTTGGTCACGGTCACCGAATAGGAAATCGTCGCACCCGGAATGCCTGATTGCGAGAGGTTGATATTATTGAGTGTGATTGTGTCCGGTGTCTGTGCGAGTCCTTTGCCGGTAACAGCCAGGCTGACTGCCAATACCAGGATCAGCACCAAAGACATCTTTGAGTTTTTCATAAGGTCTTCCCTCTTAAACTGATTTTTCATGCAGCCCCAATTCGGTGGCCTTCTTGAACTCATCTGCTGTGACCGTCCTGCCATCCAGCAGGAAAATGGTACTGGTCGCAAATTGGAGCATCCGCGAGTCGTGGGTCACCACCATCACCGTTTTGCCAGCCTGGTGTAATTCAGCGAGCAATTGCATGACCGAAAAACCGCTACTGCTGTCGAGGTTGCCGGTGGGTTCATCCGCCAGGATAAGCGGGGGGTCATGGACCAGTGCCCGGGCAATGGCGACGCGTTGCTGCTGTCCGCCCGAAAGCTCTGTGGGCTTGTGCAAAGCCCGGTCTGAAAGTCCCACCTGTTGGAGAAGTTCATGCGAGCGGTTCTGCCGCACGGCGGGGCGGGTGCCGGAAAAGCGCATCGGAAACGCCACATTTTCAGCTGCCGACATGGTGGAAACCAGGTTGAAAGACTGGAAGACAAATCCCACCTTTGATTGTCGGAATCCCGCCAGCGAGTTCTCATCCAGTTTGCCGATCTCTTCACCCCATACCCTGATCCTGCCGGAAGTGGGCCAGTCCAGCCCTCCCACCAGGTATAAAAGAGTGGATTTCCCGGAACCCGAAGGCCCCATCACGACAGTGAAAGATCCTTTTTCAATTTTCAAATCCACGCCATCCAGTGCCACCACTTCGGTGTCACCCATGGGGTAAACCTTGCGAAGCTGTTCGATTTCGACTGCCAAGACGTTATCCATGGGTTCCTAGAAGAACATGCGGGTGAACGAAAGACCATTCAGCTGCATCCCAATGAAGGCGGGTAGAGCCTGCAGGAGAAGCAGTATCACCACCGCAACCAGTGCGGCTCCCCACGCTTTGAGCCGGGGAAGCGAGGAGATCTTTTCAGATCCGATCAGGATGAGCACCACCTGCCAGATGAAATAGAGATCGATCAAAGCGAGCAATGCCGAGGCAAATTGCCCGGCAGTGGTGGTGGAAGTAATCAAACCGGAAAGACCTTTGGCACTGATGGCGGTCTTTGTCGTCAGCATGGCAACAATTCGCACCAACGAACGGAAGATCAAGGGCATGGTTGACCATCCGGCCAGGTTGCCGGAGAGAATGCTCTTTCCACGGCTGCCTGCCAGGGTCAGGCTCAGATGCAGCAGGCTGCGGAGCAGAAACCAGGTGACCAGGATGCCCAATAACAGCCCAAGAATGGGAAAAACGTACAGAAAGAGCGGTGAACTTTGGCTGGCCTGTGCCTGCATGAACTGCCGCTGCTGTTCAGGTGAGTAATACTCAAAACCCGGGGGCAGATTGGAGCCCATCTCGATCGCTGCCTTCTTGATTGGTCCTGCAACGAGCGTTTCCAGAATCCCGGCTGCTGCCAGAATCAGCAGGGGTGTCTGCCAGTTGGCTTTTGTCTCGCTGAGGATCAAATCGAGCGTCTTTTTAGGTCTGATCACCAGTTGCAGCAGCCAATCGAAATGCAGATGATTTCCAGACGCGGCAAGGGTCGAGTGGTTGACTTTGTCCATGGTTCCCTCTTGATTAAAAGAATCTCATTTAAGACGAAATTACTATAGCATAAGTTCCCGCTGAAGTCAGAATCCCTTCCCTGCCCCTGCCCCACGACCTTCCATAATCCGCTAGAATCATAGTGTTCAGGAGATGTGAAATGCGTGTGCGGGTGGGGTTGGAAAATGGAATCGAAGGGCGCTCCCTTGCCTGGGCGCTGGACTACCCGGGATGTTTTTCTTATGGTCAGGATGGCGCTGATGCGTTGATCAACTTCCCGATGGCGCTTGTCCGCCACAAGAACTGGGTGGACAGTCACCTGCAAGACTCATGGATGACGGACCTGAAGGATTTTGACGTTCGGCTGGAAGAAGTTTTCGAGTGTTACAACATTGACAAAGAGTACAACCCTGTTGAATCAGACATCGAGATCAATGCCTGGTTTCGGAATGACTGGAAACCTTTGTCCGATCTTGAGGTGCAGCGGGGAATGCTGCTGCTGACATGGTCGCGCGAAGAACTGCTGGACCTGGTCCAGGGTTTACCTGGGGATGTATTGAATCTCGAACATCCGGGAGAACGTTGGACAATCCGCGGCATCGTCCGACATATTGCCAACGCCGAGCACTGGGTTCTCAGTCGTTTTTCGCTGGCAGAGCAGGCCCGTTCAGCGCTGCCCGAGGAAATGCTTCCCCGGCTTGAGGTGGTGCGGCAAAACGTTTATCGGGTACTGGAAAAGATGGCTGGCGATAGGACTGTTATCGGTGTGATGGGCGAATTCTGGTCGCCTCGCAAATTTTTGCGCCGGCTGCTGTGGCACGAAATGGATCATATTCAGCACATACAAAAACTGGCGTATCCGCCTGGTGGATTGTCAATTTCCCTTGGACGGTGAGCTGTCCTGTCAATGAAAATTGTGATGGGTTCGGGCAAAGCGAATCGTCCTCACTTTCAATTCTGTCATTCTGCGCTTCGGGATGACCGTCTGTTGAAGTGGGTTCTTTCATTACTCTCAAAGGTTTTTTACTGGACAAAAATCGGATGACCGGGGACAATTACCCCGCTGGGAAAAAAAGAGGCTGTCCGTTTTAACGAACAGCCTGCTGAGGTTGGGATGATCTTCAGATCCTATCGCCTGGCCTTGTGTTCAAAGCCTAGCAGGCTGAATGCCATGAACATCACCCCCATGACACCGATCACAATATAAATTTCTCCAGCCATGGCACGCCTCCTTTTTTTGGTCCTTTGCCATTTGTTCTAATATTAAAAACACCAGTAGTGAGCAATCGTTGCTCTTTATATCTGTACGAAATCCGACACGAAAAAGTTCCATGATTCAGGTAGCAACTCTTGTGCCAGCTTTTACAGGATTGAAATCAGCATCAAAATGCTATAATCATTACGAGAATTCACATGCAACCCGATCTTTCGCTGAAATCAATCGCAATCGGCATAATGACGATTCTTTGCGCTGTTACTTTGCTTGCCAGTTGCGTGAATCCTTCACCGAAACCTGAAAGCGGAACCCCAACAGCCACTCCCTCAGCCACATTTAACTCCACCCCTGCAGCGCAGATCTTTCGACCGCGCATCTCCCACGCCCCCTCAGAAGGCAATCCTGCTCCCAGGGATGTGGAGATCATGCTTCTGGCGGGGTTGGACTCAGACTTCCCTTACCCCGGCAGGACAGACGCCCTGATGCTCGCGTTTTACAGCCGCAGCCAGGGAAATGCTGCCGTGGTTTCCATCCCTCCAGATATGCTGGTCACACTTCCCCAGGGTGACCAGGTGAGGTTGAACACAGTATATGCATTGCAAGGGATTGCAGGTCTCGGTGCGGTGCTCAAATCGAATCTGGGAGTGGTATTTGACCATT
>DNOU01000042.1 GCA_003501835.1 Anaerolineaceae bacterium
GGAATGGCACCAGGCGTCCCAAAGGCCAAAATGGTGCTGGCAGTGGAAAGGGAAGAACGGGTGGCTGCCTGGTGCGTGCAATTATCATTATCCTCTTCCTGATCATCCTGGCGATCATTGCTGCCGGAGCATTCCTGGTGTACCAGTATTTCACGATCGCTGCCACGCTGCCCAGCGTTGAAGGCTTGAAGGAGCGTGCATCTCAATTTGAGACCACACGCATCTACGACCGCAATAATCAGCTGCTGTATGAGGTTCTGGATCCAAATGCCGGGAGGCGGACTTATATCCCGCTCAAGCAAATTGCCCCTTCGGTGATCGCAGCAACCATTGCCACCGAAGACAAGGAGTTCTACAATCACCCCGGTTTTGACCCGATCGCCATTGCCCGTGCCCTGGTGGCAAATTACACCTCGGGTGAAGTGGTTTCGGGTGCCTCAACGATTACCCAGCAGTTGGCCAGGGCGCTGCTACTGGGTCCCAACGAACGCACGGAGATCACCATCCAGCGCAAGGCGCGTGAAATCATCCTGGCGGCAGAAATTACCCGCCGCTATTCGAAGGATGAAATCCTTGAGTTGTATTTGAACGAGATTTATTATGGCAATTTAGCGTACGGCATCGAGGCCGCTGCAGAAACCTATTTCAACACCACGGCTGACAAGCTGGATTTTGCCCAATCAGCTTTCCTTGCCGGGCTTCCCCAGACTCCTGCAGTGTACGATATCTTCACCAACCGTGATACAGCCCTGTATCGCTTAAAACAGGTATTGACGTTGATGTATGAGGCTAGCCAGGAAAAAGGCTGCATCTATGTGAGCACCAGTCCCGAACGGATCTGCGTGGAAGCCCAACAGGCTGCCGATGCGTACGTCGAAATTGACGGCTACAACTTTGTGCGGCGCGAAAACCAGATGGTGTATCCGCACTGGGTCAATTACATCCGTTACCTCCTGGAACAATCCTATGATGCTCAAACCATCTACCGCTCAGGCTTCCAGGTGTATACCACACTGGATCCCACCCTGCAAAGTGAAGCCGAACGGATTGTCAAGGAGCAGGTGAATGCCCTGGCAGACAAGCATGTGACCGACGGTGCTTTGGTGGCCATCCGTCCTTCCACCGGTGAGATTCTGGCGATGGTTGGATCGGCGGATTTTTATAATGATGCCATCGCAGGTCAGATCAATATGGCGCTCAAACCCCGGCAGCCGGGGTCATCGATAAAACCTCTGACTTACGCAGCGGCATTCGAAAAGGGCTGGACACCCGCAACGCTCATCTGGGATGTGCCCAGCGAGTTTCCGCCTTCCGGCGACCCCAATGATGCCCGCGATCCTTACAAACCGGTGAATTATGACGGCAAGGTTCACGGACCGGTGACCGTTCGATCTGCGCTGGCGAATTCATACAACATTCCAGCGGTCAAGACGCTTCAATTTGTGGGCATCTATGATGATCCCAATGTGCAGGGCGAGGATGGGCTGATCGCATTTGCGAGGCGCATGGGCATCACCACATTGGACAGGAAGGATTACGGTCTTTCGCTCACCCTGGGCGGGGGTGAAGTGACCTTGATGGATATGACCTCGGCTTTCTCGGTGTTTGCCAACTCNNCCGACCCAGGTGATCAAACCGGAGCACGCCTACCTGATTTCCTCGATCCTTTCCGATAATGCTGCGCGGACACCCATGTTCGGGGCGAACTCAGTTTTGAACCTGCCCTTCCAGGTGGCAGCCAAGACCGGTACCACCAATGACTATCGCGATAACTGGACAATGGGTTACACACCGGACCTGGCCGTTGGCGCATGGATAGGCAATGCGGATTATTCAGAGATGGAGCACATTTCAGGAATCGCCGGCGCTGCTCCCATCTGGTCAGAGTTTATGAAAATTGCAGTACCCTACCTGACCAACAACTCGCCTTCGACATTTGTACGCCCGGCAGGCATTGTGGACAAAATTATCTGCGCGGTTTCCGGTACTGAACCCTCTGACTATTGCCCCAGTCAGCGTTCCGAGATCTTCTACGCTGAGCAGCCTCCCCTGCCCAAAACAGAGGATCTGTGGCAAAAGGTCAAAGTGGATACCTGGACCAACCTGGCGGTGTCCTCAGCATGCGAGGGTTTTTCCGCAGACAAGTTTGTGTTGAATGTAAGGGATAAATGGGCAATTAAATGGATCCAGGAGTCGCCCGAGGGCGAAAAATGGGCCAAAAGCAATGGTTTTGAGCCCCCTGTCACTTTTATTCCTGAACGCGCCTGCAAATCAGACGATCCGCGCCCAACCCTGGTCTTTGTAGGTCTGGAAGATCACCAAACGGTACTTCAGAATCCATTGGATCTGTATGCCGTGGTCAACGCCACCTCCGGATTCAAGAGTTTCTACCTGGAATATGGTGTGGGCGAGGGACCTAGTGAATGGGATCGCCTGGTGGATAACGGTGGTCAACCCTCAGATCAGCCGCAGAAATTGCTTACCTGGAACCTGGATAATGTCCCGCGCGGGATGATCACATTGCGCCTGTACATGGAATCGACGAACAATACCCATGCAGAGAAGCTGTTCAGGCTGAACATCCAGGCGCCAACACCCACGCCGACGCCCACACTCACACCAACGCCCACGCCCACACCGACGCCCACGCCGATGCCGACTGCAACGCTGATAGAAACGCCAACTCAAGAACCAATTACTACTGGAGGATTGTCGTTGTTGGACTGGCTGCTGGGCATCTGGACATCAACTCCATGAGGTGGGGGTCGAGGCTGGGGAGTGAAGCTGATGGTATCAGCCTTTCATATGACAGCTCTTCAATAAAAAAGACCGGCTTGCCGGCTTTTTTATTTGTCAATGACAATTCGGTAAACGCGGCGTGAGGGGAATGGGGGCATCAGAATCCAGCGGCGGACGGACCTTTTG
>DNOU01000043.1 GCA_003501835.1 Anaerolineaceae bacterium
GTTGCCCGCGACATGCTGACGAACGGGATAGTGGCTGTCACCTACGAAAACGGTAAACAGATTATCGTCAATTACACCGATCAGCCCTTCAATGCAGGCGGAACGATCGTGAACGCGAAGGACGCAGTGATCAGGGAGGTGGTACAGTGACCGAAAACAAGCCTTTCCGCTTCCGAGGCTTAAAATTGCGCACGCGGGAGAACCTCTACGGATATGCCTTCATTTCTTTGTGGATCATCGGGTTTGCCGTGTTCACCCTGGTTCCACTGGCACAGACATTCTTTTTCAGTTTCAATCGGGTTACAGTCAAATCCACGGGCATCGAACTGCAGCCGGTCATGTGGGCCAACTATTCGCGTGCACTGGTGACCGACCCCAACTTTGTAGAATTACTGATCGAATATGCCATCGAGACCCTGGTTTCAGTGCCCATTGTGATCATTTTTTCGATGGTCATCGCCATTCTCCTGAACCTGAAATTTGCGTTCAAAGGCTTCTTCCGTACCGTCTTCTTCCTGCCGGTGGTGATCACCAGTGGCCCGGTGATCCAGGAATTAACTGCGCAGGGTGCCACCTCGGCTCCGGGCATTGCAAGCACGGCTGCTTTGACTGAATTTCTAAGCCAATTGCCGGGCTATCTGCGCAACCCGGTGGAATACCTGATGACCTCGTTTATCCTGATCCTGTGGTTCTCAGGGGTTCAGATTCTAATTTATCTTTCCAGCCTGCAAAAGATTGACAAAAGTATCTACGAAGCCGCTTCGATTGACGGTGCTTCGGCCTGGGAATCCTTCTGGAAGATTACACTACCCTCGCTCTCGACCACAACGCTCATCAATGCAATTTACACCATCATCACCCTGTCGCATTTCTCGGAAAACAAGGTCATTAAGTACATCTTTAGCCAGACCTATGCTGTGCAGGGTGGCATAGGATATTCCAGTGCGATGTCATTCCTGTTCCTCTTTGTCTTACTATTGTTGTTGGCGATTGTATTCCTGGTTCTTTCGCCGCGCAGACCTCGGAGGGCTTGATGGAACGCAACCTGACGCTGAAAAATATCGACCTCTTCAAAATTCGGAGTTTTCTGCTGGGAAGCCGCACCAGTTACGGCTTGATCTTCAATGTAGCCCTGTATTTGCTGCTGATCGCCATCGGCTTTGTTTACATTTACCCGCTTCTGTTCATGTTTGTCACCAGTTTGAAGAGCCCTTCAGACCTGTTGAACCCGATGGTGCAGTGGGTGCCATCCACCATCCACATGGGTAATTACGAAAAAGCCTTCCGTGTTTTGAATTACCCAACCACATTGGTATCCTCCATTCTGGTCAGCGTCATCCCGTCATTGATCACCGCGGCGGTATGTTCGCTGGTGGGTTACGGACTGGCGCGCTACAAATTCTTCGGCAAGAACCTCATCTTCGCTCTGATCATGGCAACCTTCATCATCCCTCCCCAAAACACGGTCATCCCGCAGATGTTGACCTACAAAGACCTGGGGTTGCTTGGCAACATTTTCGCGCTGATCTTGCCGGCCATGTTTGGTCAGGGTTATCGCAGCGCCATTTTCATCTTGATCTTCTATCAGACATTTCAGTCGTTGCCAAAGGTGCTGGAGGAAGCCGCGCGTCTCGATGGTGCATCAGATTTGAAGATCTTTTTGCAAATTGCTCTGCCCAGTGCCGTGCCAGCCTTCATCATCTCGATCATCTTCTCCACAGTCTGGTATTGGAATGAAACCTACATTACGGTCATCTTCCTGGAAGGTGGCATCCAAACACTGCCGATGCAACTGACCAAATTCACACAGGCTTACGAAAACCTTTATCCGCCGGGCATGGTCAACATCTTCGACCGTTTGAACGAGGCGGTGAAGCTGGCCGGCACTTTTCTGAACGTCCTACCGCTGCTGGTGATGTATTTCATAATGCAAAGGTGGTTTGTCGAATCGGTGGAACGCACAGGAGTCACGGGTGAATAAGCTCGTGCCGGTGTTCCTGGTCATAGTGGTGCTTGTTTCCGCCTGCACACCCCCGGCAGTCGCAACCGGTGTGAAAGCTGAGCCAACGAATACGGCCAGTCCGCCTGCCATGGTGGCCACGTCAGTGCCCTCACCGACCATTACCAGGGTACCTGTCAGCATCGATGAAATCATTGAGTGGGAAATGAGGGGTTCGTTCGACTTCTTCTGGGAACGCGCCAACTTGGATGAAAACAGCCCTGGCTATGGTTTGATCCGCGACCGCTACCCCGGCTCGGAGGGCATCGCCAGCATTGCTGCGGTGGGTTTCGGNNCTGGACACGCTGCTTGGCATGGAGCGTAAGGAAGGTTTTTACTACCACTTTGTTGATATGCAAACCGGTAAGCGCGCCTGGAATAGCGAAGTCTCCAGCATCGATACGGCGATCTTGCTGATGGGCGTGCTCTCGGCAGGCGAATATTTCGGCGGAGAAGTTGAGGTCAAGGCTACCCAGATCTACGATGCGGTCAACTGGCCATGGTTTATCGACCCTGCGCGGAATATGTTTTACATGGCTTACCGCCCGGAGAAAGGCTTTGAGGGTCATTGGGATTTTTACGCCGAACAGTTGATGTTGTATGTGCTGGCGGCCGGGTCTGACACCCACCCGACAGATGAGATGCCATACTATACCTTCACGCGGCACTACGCCAAATACGGCAACGGCAAGCCTTTCATCCACTCGTGGTTTGGTTCGTTGTTCACATACCAGTTCAGCCATGCCTGGATCGACTTTCGCGAACGGGTGGACAAGAAGGATGTGAATTGGTTTGACAATTCGGTGGAAGCCTCGCTGGCTCAGGTGAACTTTGCCACGAATATGGATGAAAAATACCTCACTCTGGGACCGGACGCCTGGGGACTGACCGCCTGTGATAGCCCGGACGGCTACAATGGCTTATTCGGAGCTCCACCTTCGGGGTTTGATAATAAGCAGCATTTCATCGACGATACGGTGCCGCCAGCCGGTGCCATCGGCTCAATTATTTTTGTTCCTGAACAGACCCAGAAAGCCATGCGCTATTATTACTCGCTCGAGAAATTAAAAAGCGCGTATGGATTTAAAGACGCCTTCAACTTGAGCGAGGATTGGTATGATAGCGATGTGATCGGCATTGACAAGGGCATAAGCCTGTTAATGCTGGCAAATTACCAGAATGATACGGTATACAAGATCACCATGAAGAACAAGTACCTGCAGCAGGGGCTGGACCGGCTACAGATCATAGAGAATGATGGGAAGTAAAAACCAAATGGTTACAATCAAAGATGTTGCTGATCGTGCACATGTAAGCATCACCTCGGTATCCTATACGCTGAATGGCATTGGTTCCATCAGTGAGGCTACCCGAATGCGCATTCTGAAGGCTGCCGAGGAGCTGAACTACCACCCCAACACTTTTGCAAGAAATCTCAAGAAGCGCAATACGCATACCCTGGGCGTTTTCATCACCCGTTTCGGCGGTTCCTTTTACGAGGACATCCTGGAGGGTATCCACGAGGCCGCTTTGAATACAGATTACGAGTTGATCGTGTGCCCTGAGAGCCGGTCGAAGCGCAACATCCTCGGGCAGCGCCAGGTTGACGGCGCTATCGTCTTTGATGCCAAGGTGAAAAACGAAACCATTATCAATCTTGCATCCAAAGGGTATCCCATCATTGTGATGGACCGCCAGTTGAATGCGGATTATGTCTTTTCGCTGCTGCTGGATAACCGCTCTGGCGCGCAGCAGGTCTTTAATCACCTGTACAACCAGGGTAAGCGCCGGATATATTTTGTCGCCGGCGCCATGGATTCATTCGACAACCACGAACGTATGCAGACTTTTCTCGAGGAAGGCCGCAAGCACAACCTGGATATTCCGGTGTTCAATGGCAATTTTACCGAAGATTCAGGCTATGCGGTTGCCAGGCAGATCATCGCCAGTGGTGATTTACCGGAGGCGGTGTTCTGTGCCAACGACCAGATGGCGATTGGCTTTCTGCGGGCAATGGGTGAGCACAACCTCGTTGCCCCACGCGATGTGGCTGTGGTGGGTTTTGACGACGTGCTTATTTCAAGATACGTGCATCCCAGCCTGACGACCGTGGGAGCACCGCGCCTGTTGTGGGGGTCATTAGCCATCAAATGGCTGATTGATTTTATCGAAAATGACACGCCTTTCCCCAATTTCCGAATTCCGGTCAAACTCATCGAGCGCGAATCGTCTGCAAGCCCAAGCAAAACTTCTTAGTCCTGGAAAAGGTTCTATGGAAAACCACGATATTCTCATCGCTGAACTGAAAGGCTCGCTGGACTTTTATCTCAAATGGACCAATCTTGACCCGAACAGCCCGGGTTTTGGGTTGACCGTTGATTCCACCAAAAAACCCATCGTCGCCTCTATCGCCTCTACTGGATTTGCGCTGACTGCCTGGTCGATTGGTCATGCGCGCGGTTACCTCGATCCCCAGCAGGCGGTGGAGATCACCCGCGGTACACTGCGCACGCTCCTCCGGCAGGTCAGCCACCAGCACGGTTTTTTTGCCCATTTTCTGGATATTCATTCCGGTCTTCGATTTAAAGCCAGCGAGTATTCGACCATTGACACAGCCATTTGCCTGAATGGCGTGATCACCGCCGCGGCATACTTCCAGGATGCGGAAATACAAGACCTGGCGCAGGAGCTTCTTGAGCGAATGGATTGGAACTGGCTGACCTTTGAACAGGACAACCGCACTCTCTTTCACATGGCTTATAACCCCGACCTGCACGGCGATTACGTTAACGGTCAACCTGGTTTTATTTCACAGTGGGACATGTCAGCTGAGCAAAAGATGATGTACCTGCTGGCTGCGCCTTTTGTGGCACCAGAAACGGCGCAAAGGCTGTATGCGGGATTCAGCCGCGATACCGCTTACTTCGAGGGCAGACCTGTCATCTACAGTCCTGGCGGCAGCCTGTTTACCTACCAATTCAGTGAGGCCTGGATGGACTTTGGCAGCTACAGGGATCCAGACGGTGTCGATTGGTTTGATAATACGCGCCGCGCGGCGCTGGCCAACCGGAGTTTTTGCATGGAGAATTCCGGACGATTCAATACCTACCATGCCAACAGTTGGGGGCTAAGTGCCGGCGATGGCCCGCACGGATATGCCACTTATGGCAGCACCCCCTGCAAGGGCAAACCCCGGCACGACGGCACGATTTCCATCTATGCAGCGCTGTCATGCCTGCCCTTCATTCCCGACGAAACAATGGCGCTGGTTGATTATCTCTACCACCAGCAACCGTGCACATGGGGCGCCTTTGGCTTCTTCGACGCCTACAACCTGGACGTGTCACCAGCCTGGTGCAGCAAGTCGCTTTATGGCATTGACAAGGGTTGTTCGATGATCATGATCGAAAATTACCTGAGCGGATTGATCTGGAAGACATATACTGGCAGCGATTTGATCCAAAAGTCGCTGGAAATACTGCAATTCACAAAAAAACAGGAGCATAGTTGATGAGCAAATTCTTTGCAAAAGACAATCAGTTCTGGCTGGACGACCAACCTGTATTCATTCAGGCGGGTGAGTTTCATTATTTTCGAACCCCCAGAGCAGAATGGCGCCAGCGGCTGGAATTACTGAAACAGGCAGGTTTTAATGCAGTGGCATCTTACATCCCCTGGCTGTGGCACCAGGTGGAAGAGGATTTGACCGACCTGGATGGGCACAGTCACTCGATGCGCGATCTGGCAGGTTTTTTGGATCTGGCTGCAGAAATGGACTTGCTAATCCTCGTCCGGCCAGGACCATATATTAATGCGGAGACAATCAACGAAGGGATTCCGCCATGGGTCTTCTCCAAGTACCCGCAGGTGGCAGTGGTCAACCGTGGGGAGAAGATTTCTGATTTTGTCAGCTACCTGCACCCCGATTTTCTGGCTTGTGTGTCGCGCTGGTACCGGGCAGTGTTCGAAGTGCTG
>DNOU01000008.1:0-749 GCA_003501835.1 Anaerolineaceae bacterium
GTGGAAGGCGAAGTCTCAACCGCCAGGTCACCCCGGGCGACCATCACGCCGTCAGCTTCATGCATGATCTCGTGTAGGTTCTTGATGGCTTCCGGGCGTTCCAATTTGGCGATAATGGGAAGGTTGCTTTTTTGAGGATTGATCTCCTGAATTGCCTGCCGCACAAAGGCGATATCGCTGGCTTTTTCGACGAATGAAACAGCCAGACAGTCAATATCCTGTGAAAGACCAAAAACCAGATCATCGTGGTCCTTCGCCGTAAATCCAGGGATGCCCAGGTTAGTGCCCGGCAGATTTACGCCTTTATGCGAGGTGATTTTCCCACCGTGGATCACCTTCGCCACCACAGTGTCCTCCACGATGTCTGTCACCTGAAGCTCCACGTTACCGTCATCCATGAGTATTTTTCGACCCGGTACCACCGCTTTTGCCAGGTTGGGAACCAACAATGGCAGGTATTCCTTCCCGGGTTGTTTTTGAGGTTCAGTTTCACCCACCACATACAGGTAGACCGTGGACCCATCCAGAAGCTGAACGCCTTCATCCGGAAGATCCCCGACCCTGAGTTTAGGGCCTTGCAGATCCTGCAAGATGGCAACAGGTTTGTTCAATGCTTTCGAGCATCTGCGGATGCGATCGATCATGGCGGCATGAAATTCATGGGTCCCATGCGAAAAATTCAACCGCGCCACATTCATACCCGCTTCCAAAAGCTGCTTGACCGCTTCATCGGTGGCTGTACTTGGTCC
>DNOU01000008.1:832-2822 GCA_003501835.1 Anaerolineaceae bacterium
CAGAAACGCCGCGCACCGCCTGCTTCAGGCTTGAGTTCAATCCCGATGAGCAAGCCTTTGCCGCGAATCTCAAGGATATGCGGGCTGTTGATCTCTTGCAAGCGAGTCATCAGGTAATCCCCCATCTCAAGCGCCCTTTGAGGCAGGGCTTCATCGCGGATGACCTTCAAAGCTGCCCTGGCGATGGCTGCCCCAAGGGGATTTCCACCAAAAGTGGATCCGTGATCTCCAGGGGTGAACAAGCCCAGCAGAGGTTTGTCAGCCAGAATGGCAGAGACCGGGTAAAAACCACCGGAGAGTGCTTTACCAATGATCATGATATCGGGGCGGACATGTTCGTAATCGCAGGCGAACAGTTTACCTGTTCTACCCAGCCCTGTTTGGATCTCATCTGCCATAAAGAGCACATTGTTTCTTTCGCAGAGATCTTTCACTACAGTGAGGTAGCCTTCAGGTGGCAGGATTACGCCGGCTTCACCCTGGATGGGTTCCAGGAGAACGGCCGCCGTGTTGGGGGTGATGGCATTTGCCACTGCATCCACGTCACCGTATTTGACATTGACAAAGCCTGGCGTGAATGGTCCGAAATCGTCTTTATACTGGGGTTCGGAGGAGAATGAGACTATTGAGATTGTCCTACCGTGAAAATTGCCATCCGCGACAATGATCTCAGCCTGGTGGCGGGGGATGCCTTTTACTGTGTAAGCCCATTTGCGTGCCAGTTTGATGGCAGTCTCCACTGCCTCAACACCGCTGTTCATGGGCAATGCTTTTTCATAGCCAGTCATGGCACACAATTCCTGGTAGAAACTGCCTAACTGGTCATTTCGAAAGGCGCGGGAGGTGAGGGTGACTCTTTTTGCTTGTTGGGTTAAGGCTTTGAGAATGGCAGGGTGAACGTGACCCTGATTAAGAGCAGAATACGAGCTCAGGCAATCCAGGTACTTCCGTCCTTCAACATCCCAGACCCACACTCCCCGGGCTTTCGAGATCACCACATCGAGGGGGAGGTAATTGCTGACTCCATACTGATTTTCGAGTTCCACGTACTCTGCTGACCTTGACATTTTTACTCCAATAATTTGACCAATATAGCCTTCTGTGCGTGAAGTCGATTGTGCGCCTGGGGAAAGATCACAGAATGCGGTCCATCTGCCACTTCATCTGTCAATTCCTGTCCGCGATGGGCAGGCAGACAGTGCATGACAATCACATCCTTGTCGGCTTCGGCGACGAGTTTCTGGTTCACCTGGTAGGGCGGGAACACTGCTTTACGTTTCTCAGTCTCGGCTTCCTGTCCCATGCTGGTCCAGGTATCAGTATAGATGACATGGGCTTGCTTCACCGCTTCGTGCGGATCCCGAAGAAAGACAAGCCGGCTGCCAGATTGAGCGGCAAAAGTCCTGGCATCGTCAATGGCTCGCGGGAGCAGATCGTACCCTTCCGGCGAAGCGATGGTGAAATTTGCACCCAGCTTGGTACAAACGTGCATCAATGAAACGGCAACATTGTTTCCATCACCCACATAGGTTACATTCAAACCTTTGAGTGAGCCAAATTTCTCGACGATCGTAAGCGCATCCGCCATTGCCTGGCAGGGGTGATTGTAGTCACTCAACCCATTGATCACCGGAACAGATGACCATTTTGCGAGTTCAAGCACGTGGGCATGGTCAAAAACCCTTGCCATGATCGCCTGAACGTAACCTGAAAGCACCCTTGCCACATCAGCGATCGATTCCCGCTGTCCAAGGCCGATTTCTGCGGGCGAAATGTAGAGTGCATCGCCGCCCATGTGACGCATGGCCATATCAAAACTCATCCGGGTACGCAGACTGGGCTTTTGAAAGACCATTGCCAATACCTTGCCCTTGAACAATGGCTGGTTTCCGCTGGTAAAGTGCTCTTTCTTGAGCGCTACTGCCAGGTCGAGCAACTCTTGTAAGGCTTCAGGGGTGTAATCGGATACAGCAAGGAAATCTTTCTTCAT
>DNOU01000028.1 GCA_003501835.1 Anaerolineaceae bacterium
GAACCGCCAGAATGATGATCGCACCAGCCATCAACGCTGCCAGGGTATGCCATGGATTGGGGGTGAACACCCAGAGGATGAGGATTGCAATGAGGTCAAACCAGGAATCACCCGAATGGGCAATAAAGGCCGCTGCTTTCTTAAGAAAGCCTTCATTTTCGCGAAGATGAAGTTTACTGGTGAGCCGTAGGTCCGTTTCGTTCAGTTTCGACAGCATGGGCTCTATTTTACCTTATCGTTGAAGCTGGTCAACGAGAGTTGACAGTTTGGAAAGGTGATATGAAAGTTGTTTATCGTAACGTATAATCTTTTTTACCGGGAAAAGAATTCACACTCCCGGATCTCAAATCGTGACACGAGATAGCCAATGACAAATCGTTTGCTGAAGATATTCTGCTGTTCTGCCATCATCATGAGCGTAATCCTGAGCGGCTGCCAGGTACAGCCCCAACCTGCCAATGTGGCCAATTTCACCGGTCTCAAAGTATCTGCCGCTGATTGCAGCTATGGTGGTGAAATCAAAAGCGTGCAAGCTACAGATCCAAACACCGTGGTGTTCACGCTCTGCAAACCTGATGCAGCATTTCTCGCCAAGATCTCGCATCCGATTTTTGCCGTTCAAGACCGGGAAATACTGGACAAAGCGGGTGGTCATTCGAACGTGCTTTCAGAGACGATCATCGGGGAGGGCGCTTTCCGTCTACAATCCTATACCCCTGGGAAAGAAGCGGTTCTCGCTTCTTCCACCTCGTACTGGGGACTACCCCCCAAACCCCAAACGATCACTTTCCGTTGGGTGGATGACCCCATCACCCGCTACCACGAATTCCAAAACAATAACGGGGATGTGCTGATTGATCCCCCCTCCGGAATGATCATGATCATCCGAGACATCCCGGGATTGAATGAGATCTCCACGATTGGATTGAACACCATCTTCCTGGGTATCAACAACAATCTTAAACCCCTGGATGACGTGAAGGTGCGTCAGGCACTGGCACAGCTGGTCAACCGGCAGTACATTGCCTTCAACTACCTTGTCCAGGGTTCGGAAACAGCCAACCAGTTGGTTCCCTCGCGGGTCAGCCCCGGTTATTCCCCCAGCATCCCCTGGTACAACACGGATGCAGAGGCTGCCAGGGCATTGCTCCAGGAGGCGGGATTTGACTTTAACCAACCCCTGACCCTGGCGTATCCCGAGGGCGGTGTGCCAGGCATGGACACGCCTTCAGTTGTGGCTCAGGAACTCAAAGCTGAATTGGCTTCCATCGGGATCACGTTGGAATTGAAGCGTCTCTCTGAGGCAGATCTGCATTCAGCGATTGCTTCAGGTTCAGAGATGCTTTACCTCTCCTGGCTGAATGCAGATTACCCGGACGGATTGGCGTTCTTTGAAAAGGCATTCATCCATGGGGCTGATACGGTAGGCGGGTACTATCCGGAACTGGTTGCCGCGGTGCGCGAGCTGCAAATGGTCACTTCCACGGGACAACGCCAGGTGGTTTTTGACAAGGTCAACCTGATGGTCAGAGACCTGGTGCCTTTCATTCCCCTGGGGCATTCCCTGGAATCGGTGTTTGTCCGCAATACGGTCAGTAATCTGGCAACCAACGGCATTTTTCAAAATTTTGCAGCAGCCAGTGTCAAATCGGGTGAAATGCTGGTATATCTGGGGACTGAGCCGAAGAGCTTCTGGCCGGCTGATGAAACTGGGGACAGTACTTTCACGATCACCCGTTTGCTGTATGATACCCTGGCTGCACCCAGCATCGACGGGAAGAGCTTCGATCCATTGCTGGCAGAATCCTGGGAAAGCAACCAGGACATGACGACATGGACCTTCCATCTGCGCTACAACGTGCGTTTTTCAAATGCTGCCAGATTTGATGCCAATGATGTGGTTGCCTCTTTCACCGCCATTTGGGATCGGTCCGATCCGAATCACAAGGGGCGAATAGGAGAATTCGCTGTCTTCAAAGATCTATTTGGTCAGTTCCTCAATTAGCATTTTTCCGGCTGGAAACGAAAAAGAGCGCCTCCGAGGCGCTCTCTGGATATTTTCAGGAATACTAACAGGTGACTGAATCCAGGCGGGAAAGGGCGGATTCAATGATCTTGCGAACAATATCCGTGTAGGTGAAACCAGCAGCCCGTGAAGCGTATACCAGGGAGGCCTGTTCGGGATCCGGATGCATGAGGGGAATGGGGTTCACTTCCAGGATGTATGGATTACCCTCCCTGTCCATTCTCAGGTCCATGCGACAGACATCTTCAAGGTTTAGGATTTTCTTGGCTTTTAGGGCGATCTGCTGCAGTTCGTGAGTTTTTTCCACAGGCAGATCAGCCGGGCAGATTCGATAAACTTCGCTATGGAGATCTTCCTTTTGTTCGCGATCGTAGAAACCGGTGGGGCTGATGATTTCCACAATGGGCAGCACTTCATTACCGAGTATGCCGATCGTGAACTCGCGGCCTTCAATATATTCTTCCACCAGTACCTTGGAATGTATCGTATTGAGGATCATGGACGCCTGGTATTCCAATTCCCCGCGGTCATATACGATGGCTTTTTCATTGATGCCGATGGATGATCCCTCACTGGCGGGTTTGACGAACATCGGGAACTTCAATCCAAGGCCGTCAAGTTCGCTCATCGAACTCATTACAAAGAAATTGGCAGTCGGCAAACCGGCGTAACGGAACATCTGCTTTGCGATGTGCTTGTTGTGGGAAAGGGACATTCCCAGAACACCTGCGCAAGTGTATGGGATACGCAGGAGGTCCAAAACAGCAGGCATTTGTGCTTCCCGGCTCTCGCCATAATGCCCTTCACTAGAATTGAACACAATATCGGGATTGAATTCTTTGAGCTCTTCAAAGGATCGTAAGTCAGCAGGGAAATACTTTGCCTCGTAACCGATCTCCCGCATGGATTCCAGGATCGTATCGATGGTGAGGCGTTCATCAAGGTCATCCCAACGCCCAGGAGGATCATCGGGTGAGACGGGTGCATCTTCTTTCAGGTTAGCCAACACTGCCACTTTCATTTTGATTGCTACTCCACATTTGTTTTAAAAAAACATGTTGATTATAATTACATTCGAAATCCCGACAAGAGTCCATTTTTAGGAGTTTTAAGCAATACTTCGGATTTTCACTTGAGATCTGCATAACTGGGATAGAGTGCAGCAGATGTGGTGATAACTGACACGTGAATTATCACAGGTGAAGTTGTATAAACAATTGTTGTCACTCTCAAAAGAAACGCTCCAAGGAGGAACAACTGTATGTATTGGCAAATACTGATCGGTTTGGGCATTCTCGCCAGCGCAATTCTCGCCATTCGCACAAAACGCTTGCTGATCTCGGCCATCTGGTTGGCAGTGGCAAGCGCGCTCACAGCGGTGATGATCTACCTGCTGGGAGCACCACAGATTGCGGTCATCGAGTTGAGCGTTGGCGCAGGTCTGGTGACGGTGCTGTTCGTTTTCGCCATCAATATCGCCGGTGATGAACCCGTCGAGATCAAGTCTCTCATCCCGGCACCGCTGGCATGGGGTTTGCTCCTGCTGGCGGTGGGTCTGGCGATCTTCCTGATGCTTCCCAGGTTGGGAATTCTCCCGGTGAGCACTGTGGATGTAGCCCAGGGTGCCATACTATGGGATGCCCGCTACCTGGATATCCTTCTGCAGATTGCGATCTTCTTTTCTGGTGTTCTGGGAGTGCTGGGATTGCTATCATCAGGAAAACCCAAAGGCGAAAAGGAGGAGTGAGATGACCCTTTCGGCTTCATCAATTGTTCTTATCACCATTGTTGGACTTGCAGGGATTGGGTTTTACGGCATCCTTGTTTCCCGCAACATGATAAAACTGATTATCGGTCTGCAGCTTCTCGTCAAAGGAGCTGTGCTGGCGTTCATCCTGGCGGGTAATCAAAATGGAAACATCAATGAGGCTCAAACACTTGCCCTGACGATCATCGTCGCTGATACGATCGTCGCGGTGCTGGGTCTGGCTTTCGCCGTGCAAATCCGCCAGCGGTTTGGCACGCTGGACATTAAGGCACTAACCACTTTGAAGAGGTAGCCATGGTGAAGATTCTGATTGCGTTGACCATCTGCATCCCATGGCTGGGTGCTTTGATCGTATGGTGGGTTGGGGACAGACACGAAAAACTGCAGCACATCCTGGCTGTGGCTTTTTCGGTGCTCTCAGGGGTGACATCCGTTTTGCTGCTGCTCAATTCCGGCATTGACACCGTCACGTTCTTCAGCCTGGGCGATTACTTCGGCGATGTGAGCTTTGTTCCGAACGGGCTGGGGGTGTTTCTGAGCACGGTTGCCACCGTCATTGGCTCGCTGGCAGTGATCTTCTCCACCAATTACATGAAAGGAGAAGCATCGCTGGGTCGGTATTATGGCTATGTCCTCTTCTTCATCGGTTCGATGGTGGGGCTGGTGCTGACCAACAACATCCTGTTGATGTTTGTCTTTTGGGAATTCACTGCCCTGTGTTCATATGCGCTCATTGCTTTCCATAATGATGACCCGAAAGCGGTGGCAGGCGGTGTGAAAGCCCTGCTCATTACCTCCATCGGTGGAGTGGGCTTGC
>DNOU01000213.1 GCA_003501835.1 Anaerolineaceae bacterium
TGGGTTGATCAGCACCTGCGTGTAGATAATCTCCATAAATGATGGGATGACGGGCTGTGGGGAATGCCTGGACATGTTCTACGCCAAGCGAAATCAGTTTGGTGCACAAGAAATCAGCAGCGCTCTTCACGTCGCCTGCGTTTTCTGGCAGGGTGGAGATGGAGGGAATTCTCAAGAAATCCTTTAATTCTGAAAGGAATGCTTCGCTATGAGTGACTTTGTATTCCAATGCTTTGCTCAAGGCTTCCATGCAATTCTCCTTAAAAATGATAGGTAGATTATATGCCATTTTTCGTGAAGTCACCTAAGTGCCACACCATTTCAAAAGGTCGGATCGTAAAAATTGAACACGATTTTTCTTTATGCTACAATTACCAGGAAGAATGACTCACGATTTATGAAGGAAATTCAATGTTAATCAAGAACGCGATAATCATCACCTGGGAGCAACCGAATCGAATCCTCGAAGGACACGCGGTGCTTGTTCGTGACTCTCTGATTCAAAGAATTGCTCCCCAGGCGGACCTTGAATCTGAATACCCGCATGAACCTGTGATCGACGCTCACGGTCAACTTCTCATGCCAGGGGTGATTTGTGCTCATACGCATTTCTATGGAGCTTTTTCCCGTGGAATGGCAATCCCTCCGCCGGCGCCATCGCAATTCTCGGAAATTTTGGAAAAATTATGGTGGCCGCTTGACCAATCTTTGGATTTGCAGGATGTTAAAGTAAGCGCAGAGGTGTGTTTGATCGATGCAATCAAACACGGCACCACTACGCTTTTTGACCACCACGCCTCACCCAACGCCATTGACGGCTCGCTGGATATGATTCGGGATGCTTTTGACGAAACAGGCCTGAGAGGTGTGGTCTGTTACGAAGTCACTGACCGGGGGGGCGTCAATAAAGCGGAAGCGGGAATTGCAGAAAATCTTCGGATGATCAAATCCGTCAATGAGGGAAATAATCTCGGCGGTCGGTTGGCTGCCACCTTCGGTATGCACGCCGGTCTTACTTTAACGGACGAAACACTGAGGAAATGCCAGGAAGCGATTGGTTCAAATACCGGAATTCACATTCATGTCGCTGAACATCAGGTGGATGAATTTGACAGCCTTGAAAAATATGGCATGCGGGTCATCGACCGGTTGCAATTGTATGGTTTTCTAGGTGACCGGAGCATTGTTGCTCACGGTGTGCATATGGATATGCGTGAAGCTGAAATCCTGGCAAATACCAAAACCTGGCTGGCACATCAGCCAAGATCCAATTCCAACAATGCCGTTGGATTGGCAGATGTGGAATCCATGTTGAGATTGGGCGTCAGGGTATGCATAGGAAATGACGGTTTATCAAATGCCATGTGGGATGAATGGCGGTCATGTTACCTTGCCCATAAATTGACCGGCAAAGATCCCCGCAAAATGAGTGGGGACAAAGTCATTGAAATGGGTGTTTATAATAACGCCGAGCTGGCTGCGGGATTCTTTCCATCTACGAAAAGCCTGGGGACCATACAGGAAGGGGCTCCAGCTGATCTGATCCTGGTGGATTATGATCCCATCACTGAGATGACCACGGGGAATCTTCCCTGGCAGATCCTTTTTGGCTTCCGAGATTCGATGGTCACAATGACCATGGTTGCAGGAAAGGCCCTTATGCTGGATCGGAAATTAACAGAAATCGATGAGCGGCAGGTGTTTGCAGAAGCACGCGAACGGTCGAAAATAGTTTGGAAAAGGTACCAAGAGCAATTCTAGAGGAAATCGGAGAACAATATGGCTGACAATGCAGCAAATGAAATCATCGCGATTCTGGGTGGAACAGGCAAGGAAGGCAAGGGACTTGCCTATCAGTGGGCAAAAAAGGGACATCATGTGATCATTGGTTCACGCGCATTGGAGAAGGCGCAGGCAGCTGCCAGGGAGATCAATCAAAAACTGGAAGCGTTGACTTCAACGCGAGTGGAGGGAATGGAAAACGGAGAAGCGGCTGATCGCTGCAATCTCGCGGTATTGACTGTTCCTTTCAGTGCTCACACTGCCATGCTCGAAAGCCTGAAGGGTAAATTGGATGGCAAAATCCTCATTGACGTGACGGTCCCGCTGGTGCCACCCAAGGTGACAAAGGTTCAATTGCCGGCTGCTGGAAGTGCCGCACTTGAGGCAAAACAGATTCTGGGAGAGAATTTGCAGATTGCATCTGCATTTCAGAATATCTCATACGAAAATCTGTGGAATGATCGGGATACAGACTGCGAGGTCCTGGTCACAGGGACTTCAAAAGAGACCAGGGCGGCTGTGATTCGCCTTGTGGAAGATGCAGGTCTTGTCGGTTGGGATGCTGGCCCGCTGGAAAATTCTGTCGTGTCTGAGGGATTGACATCCATTTTGATCGGCATCAACAAGCAATATGGTACCGATGGGGCGGGTATACGAATCACGGGGGTCAGGCGGTAAGCGGATAACGAAATGTCATTGAACCTTACACCCCTGCAGAACTTCCCATTGGTGAAAACTGGGGATTCGATTTCCAGTTTGATCCTGGCATGCCTGGCAAATTCAAACCTCCAGGTGATGGATGGTGACATTTTTGTGCTGGCACAAAAGATCGTGTCAAAATCAGAAGGCAGACTGAGAAATTTAAATGAGGCCATTCCTTCACCAGAGTCATTTGAACTGGCAAAGGTCACTGGAAAAGACCCCCGTTTTATTGAGCTGGTGCTTCAGGAAAGCGCTTCAGTCTTACGGGCACGTGAAAACACCATCATTGTAGAGCATAAAAGGGGATTTATCTGCGCCAATGCAGGCATCGACCATTCCAACGTAAAGGGCGAATTTGGCGATGATCAAGATTGGGTACTGCTTCTCCCCGAAGATCCTGATCGATCTGCAGCAGGGATAAGGCAGGAGCTGCAATCAGTCACTGGCAAGCAGCTGGGGGTGTTGATCATCGATAGCCACGGGCGTGCCTGGCGCAATGGTACTGTGGGGATTACCATCGGGCTTTCGGGTGTACCGGGATTGGTTGATCTACGCGGCACCAGCGATTTGTTTGGCTTCAAGTTAAGAATCACACAGGTGGCAGCAGCCGATGAATTGGCTGCCGGGGCTTCACTGGTGATGGGGCAGGCTGCTGAAGGAACACCGGTGGTACATGTTCGCGGCTTTCCTTATCCGTTGCGTGAAGCCCAATTGAATGAAATGATTCGACCCAAAGAACTTGACATGTTTCGATAGGTGAGCCATGCAAGCAATTGCCACACTTGTCAATGCAACTTCAGATCT
>DNOU01000232.1:0-697 GCA_003501835.1 Anaerolineaceae bacterium
TACGGTGCCGGCTGGGTGGCTGCCCAGCGCTTTGGCGCTGCCGAGATCGTGGATCCACGACCCTTCGCGGTGGGTTCCATCCATGACACATACGTGAAGTACCCCAACACTGGAACCATTCTGCCTGCCATGGGTTATGGCGAGGATATGGTGAAGGACCTGGAGAAGACCATTAATAAAGCGGATGTCGACCTGGTGATCTCAGCCACACCCATTGATCTGACCAGGATCATCAAGATCAACAAACCGATGCAGCGGGTACGCTACGAACTACAGGAGATTGGTCAGCCTAATTTGGAAGAGGTCCTGAAGGCAAAATTCGGCAAAAAGTAATTCGTCTTGAATTGTGGATCAGGAATCAGCGATGACAGCCTTGCAGGATCCCGTCAGATACTGGTTCCTGATCTTTTTCGAAGGAAGAAAGAATGTTTATTGATGAAGCTCTGATCTATGTACGGTCTGGTCGCGGTGGAAATGGCATGGTTCACTTTCTCCGTGAAAAATACGTGCCGCGTGGCGGTCCGGATGGCGGCGATGGCGGACGGGGTGGGGACGTGATATTTGAGGTTGTGCCCACCCTGAATACGCTTCAGAGCTTCAGATTCAAGCGCAAATACATTGCAGAAAGCGGCGCCAATGGCGGCAGCACCAACAAGACCGGTAAGTCTGCGCCCGACCTGATCATACCCGTACCCCC
>DNOU01000232.1:717-1214 GCA_003501835.1 Anaerolineaceae bacterium
CTGGAACTTAAACTGCTGGCGGATGTGGGGATTGTTGGGGTTCCCAATGCAGGCAAATCCACGTTTCTTTCAGCGGTGACCAATGCAACCCCCAAAATTGCAGATTATCCCTTTACCACACTTGAACCCAACCTGGGAGTGGCAAACCTGGATGATGAGCATACGCTGGTCCTGGCAGACATTCCGGGGTTGATTGAAGGCGCACATGAGGGAGTGGGGTTGGGGGATGCTTTTCTGCGCCATATCCAGCGCACACGAGTGCTGATTCACATTTTGGACGGTCTCTCAGAAGATCCCGTCGGCGAATTTGGTCAGATCAATGCTGAACTGTCATTGTTTGATGCCAGACTGACCAGCAAACCACAGGTGGTGGCATTCAACAAGATGGATCTCCCGGATGTGCAGGCACACTGGCCGGAAGTGAAGGCAAAAATCGAGGCAGCAGGCTTTGAGATCATCCCGATCTCGGCGGTTACGCATCAAAATGTGGAGCAAGT
>DNOU01000232.1:1337-2613 GCA_003501835.1 Anaerolineaceae bacterium
GAAGCAGGCGTTTCCGAAGGTGATTCAGTGTATATTGGTGAGTACGAACTGGAGTGGCAGGAATAGGTGCTGCAGGGGAAGGGAGATCAAATGCGCATAGGCATATTTGGAGGTACTTTCGACCCTCCACATGTGGGTCATCTGATCCTGGCTGAAGAATGCCGCATCCAGCTAAAGCTTGATAAACTCCTTTGGGTGGTGACGGATAATCCGCCGCACAAGCAACGGGAGGTCATCAGCCCCATTGTTCAAAGGGTGCAGCTTGTGAAAATGTGCATTCGCGATAATCCGTCCTTTGAACTCTCCAGGGTGGATATTGACCGTCCTTCGCCCCATTTTGCCATAGACACGGTCCGTATTCTCAAGCAGCAGATGCCTGGAGCGTTGATGTTCTACCTGATGGGTGGAGACTCATTGCATGATCTTCCCACCTGGAAGAGACCCCAGGATTTCATCCGCGAGTGCGATGGGCTGGGGGTCATGCGGAGGCATGCAGACCAGGTGGATCTTGAGTCGCTGGAGAAGGTCCTGCCCGGGGTGACCCGGAAAGTGCACATTGTGGAAGCACCCATTCTGGAGATTTCCTCGCGTCAGATTCGGCAGCGCATTGAGGAAGGGGCAGCTTACCGCTATTACCTGCGCGATGCAGTCTACAGGGCGATTGAAGAAATGGGGTTGTACCGCTGAGGATCAGTCCCATTCGCCGACAATTCTCACTCCCGGACAAACAGGGATGACCAGGCAATTGCCACAACCGGCGAAAGCAGCTTTTTAGAAGCCACCGGCCCGGGTTTCAATGTAAATCATGCATTGTGATTGGACAGGGGACAACAAACTGGAGGATCACAATCACGAACCTCCAGTTTGTTTCCTGATCTGGCTAATTTTGCGTTATCGAAAGGTTGCCCACCGCCATCTCAACTGTGACATTGATCATTGGTGAACCCGACCCGGTTTCGTAGGTAGAGCCGTTGATTGTCCAGGTACCGTTGGCATTGATATTGCCCAATCCCCCCGTAACAGCTACCTTGGCGTGCACTCCCTGCGGGAAGATGAGCTTCACATCGCTCATGCCGGTCTTGATGGTACAGGAAATATCATTCTTCAAGCTGCCTGAAAAATCCAGGGAGTAACTGCCAGCCCCACCGTCAAAGGTTATATCGCTGACATTGGCGTAGCCAAGACCCTTGACCTCCACCTGCGAGGCTCCGGTTTTATAGGAAAAGTGGTCCATGATTGAGGGATTGGGGGAAGTAAAGGTGATGCTTGATTTGCT
>DNOU01000177.1:0-444 GCA_003501835.1 Anaerolineaceae bacterium
CCGTTGTTGAATGTCATGTGCGGTAACACGATCTTGGACTGTTTGAATGCAGGATTCTGTTTTTTGGCAGCATCAAGTGATGGGATGCCGCGTTGTTCCAATAAATCGCGGCAAAGGGTGTGTGAAAGGATCGTGGCGCCGGGAAAAAAACAATTTCCCCAGCTGTGATCAGCATGATAATGGGTATTGATCACGTAGCGGACCGGTACGCCCAATTCTTCTTCGATATACGAGCGCATTTCCAGGGTTTCTTCCGGCATGGCGAGGGTATCAATCACCACCGCCCATTGCGAACCCGTTACCGCGCCGGCTGTTACCTGCGCATAAACTTCGCTTTGAAACCAGTACACATTTTCGCTGACCCGTTCTCGATGCATTTACATTTTCCTGAAGTCAAATTTATCGAAGCGTAGAATAGCACAGTTGAAATCAAAAGTCAAAAAA
>DNOU01000177.1:478-4734 GCA_003501835.1 Anaerolineaceae bacterium
TCAGCTGCAGCCCTGGCAAATCCCATCTCGTGGGAAACCACCACCATGGTCATCCCTTCTTCAGCCAGCCTGGTCATCACATCCAAAACCTCCTGGATCATTTCAGGGTCCAGGGCGGAGGTGGGCTCATCAAAGAGCATTATTTTGGGATTCATGGCTAATGCACGTGCGATAGCCACGCGCTGCTGCTGCCCGCCCGAAAGTTGTGCCGGATAACATTCCGCTTTTTCCGGTATGCCCACTTTTTTAAGCAGGTTCTCTGCATTCGCTTTTGCCTCCGCGGGTGTTCGGTGGCGGATGATCCGCTGGGCAATGCAGATGTTCTCCATCACAGTCAAATGAGGGAAGAGATTAAACTGCTGGAAAACCATACCCACTTCTGTCCGTACAGCATTGATATTCTCCGCAGAATCGAGCGGAATGTTATCAACAATGATCTTACCCTTGTCAAATTCCTCCAGGCGGTTGATGCAACGCAGCAGGGTCGATTTACCCGAACCGGATGGACCGATGATGATGATCACTTCCCCCCTGTTCACATCCAGGCTTACCCCACGCAAAGCATGGACCTTTCCAAAGTGCTTCTCAACATTTTCGATATGGATGATCGGTTCCATGCGCTATTTCTCCGGTTTAAATCTTCTTTCCAGAAAGCTCACCAGCCGCTCGGAAAGAACTGTCAGAACCAGGTAAAGTAAGGCAATCATCACCCAGGTTTGAATGGGAATGAAGTTGGACGCCATGAACTCCCTTCCGCGGCGGGTCATATCAGCCACTGCCACTGTGGACACGAGTGAAGTGTCTTTGAGCAGGGTGATAAATTCATTGCCCACCGGTGGAAGGATGACCCTGATTGCCTGCGGGATGATCACATAGCGCATCGCCTGGAAATAATTCATTCCCAGGCTGCGGGCGGCTTCCATTTGACCTTTTGAAATGCTCTGAATCCCTGAGCGGTAAACTTCACTCATGTAGGCGGTGTAGCAAAATGCCATGCCCAGAATGGCCATGGTCATAGCATCCGCCTGATAGTTTGCAAAAGCCGGTATTCCCCAGGATGCCCCCACCTGCTTGATCAGCGCAGGAAAGGCAAAGTACCAAAAAATGAGTTGGACAAGAAGCGGAATGCCGCGGATGACTTCAACGTAAACCGTGGCAATCCCTTTGAGCCAGCCTGCGCTGGAAAGTCGCGCCAGGGCTACCAGCAGGCCGAAAATCAGCACCAGTACGAAAGTGATCGCCGTGAGCACGATGGTCACCCAAATGCCGTCACTCACATAATTCAGGATGCGTAAATAGGGGTCGGGTTGAAAGATTATTAATGCGCCAATGATCAAAATCACTGCTGCAAACAGCAACCACCAGCGGTCAAAACTGGAAGGTTCCTTTTCTTTCACGACAACGTTCGGTTGAACTTGATCCATGAGTTTTTTCCTGATCAACAAAAGACCTGCGGGGGAAATGACCCCGCAGGTCTTAGAAATTAAACGCTACTGTCCCGCTGGAGCCAGGTCCTTCTTGGCGAGATCGGTGATGGTACCATCAGCGACAAGTTCTTTGAGTGCAGTGTTCACCTTTGTTTGCAGATCAGTTTTGGATTTGCACATGGCAATGCCGTACTGCTCGCTGTTGAACACCGGGCCGGCGGTCTTGAGTTTATCGGGGTTGGCGGCGATGAATCCAAGCGCCACGGGATTATCGGCGATGACCGCGTCAATTTGACCGTTGGCAAGGTCGAGGAATGCCAGATCGAACGTATCGTAAGGTTTGTAAGTGACACCTTCGATTTTTTTCGCTTCGATCTCTCCGGTTGTGCCCAGTTGAGCCGACACTTTAAGACCCTTCAGATCATCCTTGCTGTTGATGGTGGTGTTGTTTTTCTGCACCACCACCACCAGGCCTGCATCCATGTACGGATCGGAGAAGAGCATTTGCTTCTGGCGTTCAGGATCAATGCTGATTCCCGCGATCGCCATATCATACTGGCAGGTGGCCAGACCTGAAAGTAGCGATTCAAAAGGAATGTTCACCCATTCGATTTGCAGATCGGCTTTTTTAGCGATTTCATTCATCAGATCGATATCGAAACCCACAAGATTGCCATTGTCATCCGTATACTCAAACGGTTTGAACGTGGCATCGGTGGCGACAGTGATCTTTTGGGCAGCCGGGGCACAGGCTGTCAAAATCAGGGCGAGTGCGAGTAATGCACTCAAGATAACGAACAGTTTGCGATTCACGTTAGTTCCTCCATAAACAAATTTACGGCGAATGAGGGAAAGTTTCCCTTGGTTACTCTAATTATGAATTCATTCCCTGATTTGTCAATGTCAAACCAGGAAGCAGGATTGGCATAAAGAATGCATTAATTCCTGCATGAATAAATCCACCTTACAACCGTGTAAATTCACCTGGATTTGATTGATTGTATAATGCATTTTGGAGACCGAATCACGTGTACAGCACGGGTCGCAGCGCGTACAAACAGATCCTGCCAGGCATCCTTCTTGGTGCCCTGGTCATTCTGGGAATGACCTTTCTCAGCGGTGTTACCCGCGTTATGGATGAGCTGGCACGATACCGCTGGATATTTTTTGGCTGGGCGCTCCTTTTGAGCTTGGCAAATTCCTTTTTACGGTTTCTGAAGCGTCAGTATTATCTCAACCTGAGCGGTATTCGCCCCCTTTCATGGTCAAAAAGCTTGCAGCTCTTTTTGGCAAGTTTTCCCCTGGCGGCAACACCCATCCGGATTGGAGAGTGTTACAAAGGTTTGTGGCTCAACCGAATTGCAGGTGTACCACTTAATCGCAGCATCCCCATCTATACCGTTGATCACCTTTCTGATGGTTTGAGCGTTCTCGTGCTCTCACTTTTTGGAGCATTGGCCTATCCCCTTCTCTGGCCACTTTTTGCGGTGATCTTCCTTCTCTTTATCCTGGCAATTCTGTCTCTCAAGGCTGGATCGGACACAAAATCCCCTTTGGGGTTAAGGCAGAACCTTCAATTCTTTGAAGTTTTTCTCCCCGATGTCCAGAAATCCGTAACAGAATATCCCACCCTCTTCAATACGGGGGCTTTGGTCACATCATTCATCATCGGGCTGACCTCCTGGTTTGCTGACGGTATGGCGCTGTATTTCATCCTGCTTGGTTTCGGTTTCACAGCGAGCTGGAACCTGGTGGGGATCTCCTTCCTGGTGTTTTCATTTTCACTTCTCATGGGGTTCATTTCCAACTTACCAGGAGGGATGGGTGTGGTTGAATTGGCCATGGCTGCCCTGTTGACCGTGCTGTTGGGAAGGAACCCTGAACAGGTGGTCGTTGTCACCGTGCTCTTCAGATTTGCCACTTTTTGGGCGGGGTTCGGCATCGGCTTGCTGGTTTGGGTGATTTCTGGTAAATATCTGGGTATCCATGGTAAAGAAGGCCGCGTCATTGAAGGTTGATTTTCACGTTCATACATATTATTCAAATGACAGTTTGAACCGCATCCCGGTTCTGCTCGCAGCCGCGAGGAAGGCGGGTCTTGATCGTGTGGTGATCACCGATCACAATTCCATACACGGTGCGTTGGAGGCTCAACGGCTTGCACCTGACCTGGTCATTGTTGGCGAGGAGGTCCGCACCTCGGCTGGTGAATTTCTGGCAACATTCGTGTCCAGACAAGTCCCTTCTGGGTTGGATCCCATGCACGCGCTGGAGCGTTTACGCGAACAGGGCGCTTTTGTCAGCATTTCTCACCCCTTTGACCCTCACCGTTCCGGTTGGAGCCTGGAGCAGCTCGAGCAGCTCGCTCCGCTGGTGGACGCCATTGAGGTGATGAATGCCCGGGCGCTCAGCAATACCTTCAATACCCGGGCTGCGGAATTTGCCAGGGCTCACAACCTGCCTGGTACCGCAGGGTCAGATGCCCACCTGCTCATGGAAATTGGGAAGGCGACTCTCGAATTGCCGGAGTTCAGCGATACCCTGAGCCTGAAACGCGCCATTCAGGATGCCACAACCCTGGGCGGGCTCTCTCCCGCCTGGGTGCACCTCGGCTCCACCTGGGCGAAGCTGGTCAAAAAGACCAAACCACGCGAGATTGAACTGAAGTGAATTCGTATTGACGCAACTGTCAATTGCGATAAAATTCAAGGTGTCGGGGCGATGGCGGAATCGGCAGACGCAACGGACTTAAAATCCGTCGATGGAGACATCGTGAGGGTTCGACCCCCTCTCGCCCCACAAATGGGGGTAATCACCGTCATAAACGCA
>DNOU01000016.1 GCA_003501835.1 Anaerolineaceae bacterium
GATTCCCGCTGCGCTCCTACAAATCCCATCGTCGCCTCTGTTTATTTAACAAGGGTCTGCACCCTCTTACAGAGGGTCGGGAAACCCTGATCATGGATTTCCCCTGTAGGGGATTCCCGCTGCGCTCCTACAAATCCCATCGCCGCCTCCTTTTTGTTTAATGAGAGTCGAGAGTCGAGAATTGAGAATCGGGGGTTGTCAGTACAGGGGGAAAATAATGTTAACTTCGACCAGTTGGACTTTTAGTATCCATGATTCGAAGCGGTACCAATCCGGCGGTGATTTCCCGCCGGGTGACCCATTCCCGTACCATGGCGGCGAAGAGCTGCGGATCGTTCATGGGCTCGCCATCGGGGTCGCCTGACTCATGAACTGCAAGATGGTTGATCATTCGCATTCATGTCTCGATCGTGCTTTAATCAAATCACGAATGATTTTACAGTAAATTTCTGGAGATGCCTTGGAAAAACCGGGCAGGTCAGTAATTCAATCCCGATTGGCAACCACGTTATTTGGTTTACCCCAGTCTGCAAAACCTGGCACGGGTGGCATTGGCGGTTTCCGCAGTGAGCAGTTGATTCAAATGTCACTTTAGAAAAGCACCCCCGGTTTTCGGGGGCATTTTTCAGCTGCCGTTTTTCAGTTTCCTCCGCGCTTGCCTGACCAGCCAGTCGGCCCGCGAATTGTGCGTATCGCCGGTGTGCCCTCTCAGCCAGTGCCAGGTGATCGTGTGGGGTTTGGCTGCTGCCAGCAGCGCCTTCCACAGGTCCTGGTTGGCGACGGGACCACTCTTACCGCGCCAGTTTTTTGCCAGCCAGCGCGGCATCCATTCCTCGATCCCCCGCTTAAGGTATTGCGAATCGGTAAAGAGCATGATTTCGGATGGGGTGTGCACCGAATTCAGCGCCTGGATGGCTGCGGTGAGCTCCATGCGGTTATTGGTGGTCTCCGGGTCAGCTCCAGAAAATTCACGGGTGCCTTCCGGTGAAAGGATCACCACCGCCCAACCTCCGGGACCGGGGTTGGGATCGCAGCCGCCGTCGGTGTAGATGGTGATGCGGGGAAGAGATGAGGTCATGGCTGGCGATCCTTGAGTTCGGCGAAAGTGGAATCCATTTGTGACAAAAGCGCTGGAATATCGGCATTGGTCAAGGTCGTTTTGAAAAGCTGCCAGCTGGCATCTTCCAGAATGGTACGCGCCAGCGACCAGTTGGGATCGGAAGGCACTGGAACCGGGTTCGCAATGGCTGTGACAGCGTCCTTCCATTGTTGCGGCGTGTTTGGAGAATTCAGCAACTGGTCTCTGACCGATTTACTCAATGGCAGGGTGAGGGAAGATTGCAGCAACCGCACCTGTTGGTCAGGAGAACTCAGCCAGCGGATGAAAAGCCAGGAAGCCAACTGTTTTTCGGGAGTGGTCTTTAAAACTGCATACGAGGGTCCTTCGACCACGACACGCTGCGTGCCACTTGATGGGAAGGGGATCAGCGTCCAGGCATCCGGGCTGCCGTTGGCGGCAAGCGCCTGGATCTGCGGCAGAATGTCTTGAAGATATGCACTGTAAAACAGAGCCTGCCGCTTTGCGAAATAATCATAAGACGTCAGTACACGAGGGATCCAGGCGCACCCGGTGGTATAGAGATCGTGGACACCTTCAAAGGCTGTCGACGCTGCCGGCGTATCGAAGGTATATTTTCCATCGGTAACCAGAACGGAATTGAATCCTGTCCACCAGGAGTAGGTGATCAGACCCTCGGTGTTGACGATCCAACCTCCCAGGCCGTCGTTGTTTGAATCGGAATCCTTTTTCATGGCAGCATTGGCGGCGCAGCTCTGCTGGCGGAAATCCGCAAAAGTTGCCGGAGCCCTGGAAAAGCCGAGCTCCCGCGCCCAGGTGGAGTTGTAAAACATCATCACCGCAGTGCGTTGGGCGGGAAAGGCGTATTGGAAGCCGTTTACCGAATCCTGCTGCATATAAGCAGCGACAAGGTCTGCGAGTTCGGCAGAGGCAAGCCCCCAATCCATGGAAAAGAGATAGGGATTGAGATCCTCGATCACTTTTTCCGACTGGTTCAGTTTGAGGAGTACATCCACCGGGGCGGCAACGAGAGCGGGTTGGTTGCCGGAGGCGATATCGCTGGCTAATTCGCTGGCGACTTGACCGGATGACCCGGGTTCCTGGACGATCACATGAATCCCCCAATCGTTGGTCTGGTTGAATTCATCGGTCAATTTAGCCATTTCCTCTGCGGTCTTTCCCGACCAGGGATGCATGAATTGGATCTGCAGCCCTTTGAGGGTGGCAGGGTCGGCGGTGATTGCAGGGATTTCGGTGGCAGTGGAGACGACCTTTGTGGCAGTAGGCACTGCTGTGGCGGGAGTGGCGGAAATTGCAGCCGATGGCGTGATGTTCCGCGGTGCGCAGGCGGTGATCAACAAGGCGAGGATGAGGGTGACGAGAATCGGGGTGATGATCTTCTTCATAAGAAGGTAAGTGTACCCGATGAAGACGCAAAATTCCAGATTAGATTTGGATCAATCGTTGGTGTGAACAGCCATCATCTCGGCGGCGATTTGCATCAACTGATGATAGCGTTCCTGGTCGAAAGGATTGGGCGAATAAGCCAATCCGCTCTGGGCAATCGCCTAGATTTGCCTGGACCATTTCAACCAGTTGAGAAGGGTCATATTTCCTCCATCGCTGATCCAGGTCGCTGATCCAGGTTGACGG
>DNOU01000144.1:0-7345 GCA_003501835.1 Anaerolineaceae bacterium
TGAACTCGCAGGTTTTTAATTAATCCAACTCTTTACGCTTCCACAACCAGAAGATCAATGCCACGATGGGTGCGTTGACGCTGAAGAATGCCAACGGGAACCCGCCGCCCATGATCAGACTGACCAGGATCACATACCCCAGGCCAATCGAGGATGCAACCAGCGCGCGCACTTTGCCGGCCATCAATCCTTCGAGCGCTGAAGCGCTGAAAAGGATGTTCAGTGAGGTCAGGAAAAAGTAGGTGGACGCTGAGCTTCCCATATCCAGACAGCGATTGAACTCTTTCATGGTCAATTCAGGTGCATCGCTGCCGGGGGTTTTGCGCAGGTCATAGTTCAGGTTGCATTGTTCCAGTTCACGCTGCATGGGATTGATGCTGGAGATGACGAAATTGAGCGGTACTGCCACCAGGATCAGGACAAACACCACCCATACCAGCCAGGAGCGCCGTTTTTTGGTGAGAGAATCGTCTGGCATGGGTATGTTCGATCCCCGGGTCACGCCGCTGCTCTCACATATTTGTCCATGAATCGCCGGGTAATGCTGCTGAGAGGCTCGTCCAGGTACGTGTACACCTGTTCTTCGATCTCTGCAGGGATGCCGTAAAAAGCCTGGGCAATGCCGCCGGTGATACAGGTGAGCGTATCGCAATCTCCACCCAGGGATACGGCTTTACGGATGGCATCCTCAAAATCATTGGATTCCAGGAAGGCGGTGATCGCTTCTGGAACGGTACCCTGGCAGGAAATATCATAGGTGTATCCAGGGCGGATTTCCTCCAGGATGCGTGAAAGGTCATAGCCAAAGACGGAGGTGATGTAATCGCGGATTTCGGTCTTGGAACTTCCGGAGCGTGCCAGGAAGACAGCTGCCGCGGTTGCCTGACCACCCTTGATACCCTCGGGGTGATTGTGCGTCACTTCTGTGAACTCTTGCGCCTTCCTCAAGGTTTCTTCGAGGGTGGAGTAGGCGAACCCAGCCGGGCTGATGCGCATGGCTGCGCCATTGCCCCACGAGTTGTACGGTGCGGTTTCACTCGAGATAGCCCAGGCGGAAAATTGACTGCCAAAGCCGGCATATGGGTAGGCACGATAATACTTCTTAAGAAGGGTCACGTAGTCAGTATCGTTCAGGATGGCATCAGCGAGTGCAACCGTAAGCACACTGTCATCGGTGAAGTGGCAGCGCGGGCCGAAGAGCGGGAAGTCCGTGGTCTTGATATTATGCCATTCATAGATGGATCCGATGATATCACCTGCCAGGGCGCCGATCATTTTGTCCCCTTCTTGAGTTTGAACGATGATGGTGCACCCAGCCAGCCAAAACGGAAGAAATCAATCACACCATCCTCGTCGAATTCGACGCCTTCCTGCTCGAGCAGGCTGCGCTGCATATTGATGCCGTAATCGCCTGTCAATGCGACCCTGCCCTGTGAATTGACCACCCGGTACCAGGGCACTTCATCGCCGTCCGGCCGGTCGCGCAGGGCAGCCAGCGCAAAGCCGATCATCTGCGCTGAACAATGCCCCACGATCTTTGAGATCTGACCGTAACTGGCAATCCGCCCTTCCGGGATCTGGCGGATGGCATCGTAGATACGGTCAAACAACTTGGGCTCGTTATTCTCAGTGGACATATATACATTATACAGAATTGGGAAAGTCGATAAAAGCGGTAACGGGAATCAGCTGGCATTATTGAAAGGTGATCGTGCAATAAGCAGCCGAGCCGCAAAAATATCCTTTCAAAAACGACTCCCACTCTTCACAATACGATTACAATCATGGGTGGAGGGCTATTCCTGCCGGACAAAGATCTGTTGAGATCTGACCCCGGTACAGAAAAATGTCTTCCTGGAACATCAACCATGACGCCCAGACGACCGCTCCTGCTTTACCTGATGCTGCTGGCATTTGCCTTACTGGCTATTGTCAACTGCCTGCAATGGGTGCAGGCGTTGCAAAGCGCCAGCTGGTTAAAGATATTCGGGTATTTCCCTTCACCCATCTACGCTGTCTTTGAAGGATTCTTCTTCATGCTGCTGTTCATGGCAAACCTGATCTCACTTTGGTTCCGCATGTCTTATGCGCCGCGACTTGGAGGTCTCAGCCTTGCAGTCTACGTTGGCTGGTCCTGGATCAACCGGCTCTGGTTGACCACAAACCCAATCCCTTTTGTAAACCAGCTTTTTGCCCTGGGGGTTTCTTTGATCCTATTGCTCCTGGCGGAATTCTCGCTTTTTTTGCTTGAACCCTTTATGCATCGCGGGGATGTGATGCAGGAAATGGAGGAGAAAAATGACTGATCAATATCTGGAAGTGGAAGCAAAATTCCTGCTGAATGACCGGGTCGGATACGAGCGCCGGCTGCGAAGCATCGGCGCAAGCCTGGTGCAGCCACGCACCCACGAAATGAATTACCGCTTTGATCTCCCTGACCGCAGCCTGTCAAAGGAAAGCCGCGTTTTGCGCCTGAGGCAGGATCAAAATACGGTCATCACTTACAAGGATGCTGCACTTCCAAATCAACCTGTGAGCATGCGCCGCGAGATCGAACTGAAAGTCTACGATTTCGATGATGCGAAAAGCCTGCTGGAAGCACTGGGTTACCAGGTGTATGTCATCTACGAAAAATACCGCACCATATACACCTTGAACGATCTCGAAATCACCATAGACGAGCTTCCTTACGGTGTTTTCACTGAAATCGAGGGGGGGGATGCCCGGCGTATCGAACACACGGCAGCATCCCTTTCGCTGCTTTGGTCGCATCGCATTCTTTCGAGTTACCTGGTCCTCTTTGAGCACCTTCGGCAAAAGAAAGACCTCAAAGCTCCCAATTTAACCTTTGCCGATTTCAAGGGGTTGTCCATCACCTCAGAGGATCTGGGGATAAAGGCAGCAGATACCAGTGCATACCTGTAAAATCAATCAATCTGCAGCGGGAGGAACAAAACAATGAAGGTCTTAATCGCCTGTGACATGGAAGGCATCAGTGGTGTGGTAAATTGGAATCAGGTCAATCCCACTCACGCAGAATATCAACGTTTTCGCCAGGTCATGACCGGTGATGTGAACGCAGCCATTGAAGGCATTGCCAACGCAGGAGCCAATGAGATCCTGGTCACTGACGGACATTGGTTCAGCACCAATATCCTGATCGAGTCCCTGGACAGCAGGGCTCAGTTGAACTGCGGCAGTCCTTCCCACTTTTCGATGGTGCAGGGTGTGGACAGCGGTGTGGATGCTGCACTTTTCATTGGCTACCATGCCAGGGTGGGAACACTGCATGCCATTCTGGATCACACCTGGTCCAGCGAACGGGTGTTCAATCTCTGGCTGAACGACCGATTGTGCGGGGAATTTGGCTTGAATGCCGCAATGTGCGGTGCATTTGATGTGCCGGTGCTCATGGTAAGCGGTGACCAGAGCGTGTGCGCTGAAGCTCGTGATTGGCTGCCCGGCATCCTCACAGCGCAGGTCAAGACCGCAGCCGGAAGAATGGCTGCCACCTGCCTGCCCCTGGATCAAAGCCGCGCACTCATCAGCACCACCGCTGCTTCGGCAATGTTCCAGTTAAAGGACGGCAAAGCGCCGAAACCTTTGAAGATCGAACTGCCGGTGAAGGTGACAGTCGAATTCTTCACCACCTTCATGGCTGACCAGGCCAGCATGCTTCCCGGCAGTGTACGCCTGGATGGGCGGCGGGTAAGCGTGGAAACCGCTACCGTGCCGGATGCCTACCTGGCTTTCCGCTCTCTGGTCAACCTGGTGTCTGTCTAGTTTGGGGTGTTCTTCGTCAAACCGGATCCTTGCGAATGGGGATCCGGCTTTTTTATGATTAATGGATGACATTTTTCGCTGGTGCCGCGTGAGGCAAGTGTGATAGAATCCGATAGTCAATTATTGAGTATTTCTCTTGAAACCAGGAAAATGAGATGATCCAAAAATCGAGCACTTTGATTTCATCGAACATTGAAAGCAATCTGGTAACCCCCAAAAGCCATCTGAAAAACCGTCAGGCAGGCGGTTCAGCTGAATGGTGGAAGTTGCTCACACTGCCGTTGCTGGTCTTTATTACCCTCCCCATCCTCTCAATCTTCCTCCGTACGCCAATCAATGATTTCCTGGAGACCCTGAACAAAACTCAGGTGATCCAGGCAGTGAACCTCAGTCTGGTTACTTCCTCGATCACCACTAGCGTCACCCTGCTCGTGGGTGCTCCTGTGGCGGTGTTGATCTCAAAAAAAGATACCCCTTTACGGCATGTGATCGATACCCTGATGGATCTGCCCACCGTTCTACCGCCTTCTGTGGCCGGCGTGGCTCTGCTGATGGCTTTCGGCCGCCGGGGGTTGATCGGTCCGCTTCTGGAAAGTCTGGGGATTCACATCCCCTTTACCATGGTTGCGGTGATCCTGGCTCAGTTGTTCATTGCCTCCCCGCTTTTCGTCAAAGCTGCAGCCATCGGGTTTTCAGCCATTGATCCCATCCTCATCCAGGCAGCTGAACTGGATGGTGCCAACCGCTGGCAGATCTTCCGCTACGTGGTATTGCCGCTTTCATGGGCTTCTTTGTTGAGCGGTGGAGTGATGACCTGGGCGCGTTCATTGGGAGAATTTGGTGCCACGATCATCTTTGCCGGCAATTTCCCCGGTAAGACACAGACCATTCCCCTTGCCATTTACCTGGGGTTTGAAATTGACATGAAGGTGGCGCTCACCCTGGCAGCCATCATGGTGTGCATCTCATTCCTGACCCTTGCGCTCGTCAAGGGAGTTCTGCACAAACGCCTCGAACCAGAAAATTAAGCTCAGAAGGATCACTCAGATTCTTCACCCGGTAAGCAAATTTCATTCACAGAGGAGCCCTAAAGATGCGCCAAAGATTCATTTCCCTTGCAATTCTTCTCACATTCGTTCTTGCCGCCGGCTGCAGCTCTGCAGCCCCTTCCACACCTGTCACTGCTTCCCCCACCGCCATCCCCGGGGTAAACCTGACGGTTATGGCAGCGGCATCATTGACCGAATCCTTCACCGAGATTGGCAGCCTGTTTGAAGCGCAGCACCCCGGCGTCAAAGTGGCATTCAATTTTGCCGGCTCCCAACAACTGGTGGAACAACTCACCCAGGGGGCGGATGCCGATGTCTTTGCCAGTGCCAGTATGAAATACATGAAGTCTGCAATCGATGCGGGGCTTGTGAAAGCGACTGAATCGCAAATTTTTGCCAGGAATCTTCTGGTGGTCATTTACCCCCGCGGGAACACGCCAGGGATTACCTCTTTAGAGGATCTTGCCAAACCCGGCATCAAACTGGTTCTGGCAGCTCAGGCGGTGCCGGTGGGACAATACTCAATGGAATTTTTGGACAAAGCGGTCATGGACGCCGCTTTTGGTCCTTCCTACAAAGATGCTGTGCTCAAGAATGTGGTTTCGTATGAGGATAATGTCAAGGCGGTGTTGACCAAAATAGCACTCGGTGAGGCTGACGCCGGAATCGTCTATGTCACTGACATCAGTGGCGACGCCAAAGACAGGGTCGGCACCATCGCAATCCCTGACGCTCTGAACACCATTGCCACATACCCGATGGCTGCACTCAGTGCCAGCAAGAGCCCTGATCTGGCAAACGCCTTTGTCAATTTTGTGCTCTCCCCCGAAGGACAGGCTGTGATGGAAAGATACGGTTTTTCAAGCCCCAAATAAATCCAAACCGTGTGAGAGATGGATCGCTGACCATTATCCGCATCCCAATCGAGTCATTCCGCCATTCCCGGACTCCCCCTTCGGGAGTGGTGCTTGATTCCTTCCAAACTTAAGAAGCATCACGGCGCTGCAAGCCTGCCAATTTCTTACGGACGTGGATATCACTCTCAAATTTCACTCCAATCACTGGTTTCTGAGAATTTTTAAAATTGTTTCGAAAATCAGCCTTTCAAGGTCTGTCGAAAAGGCTGCATGCTATAATGAAATATCGCTTGTCCGAGCGGACCTTTACCGATGCCCACTTTCAGCCACCTTCACGTCCACACCGAATACTCACTCCTTGACGGGTTCAGCAAGATCAAGAACCTGGTGAAACGCGTTAAGGAACTGGGCATGGATTCGGTGGCGATCACCGATCACGGCACCATGTTTGGTGTGATCGAGTTTTACAATACCGCGGTGGCGGCGGGTGTCAAACCGCTCATNNNTGCTGGCTGAAAACGAAACCGGCTACAAGAACCTGTTGAAGATTGCCAGTGCCGCCCAACTGGAAGGTTTCTACTACTACCCCCGTATCGACCACGACTTCCTGGCAGCCCACAAGGATGGGCTGATCGCCTCCACCGCCTGCATGTCGGGTGAAGTGCCGCGGACGATCCTGGAAAAAGGTGTGGAAGCCGGTCGGCAAAAACTGGACTGGTACTTCGAGACCTTCGGGGTGGACAATTTCTTCATTGAACTGCAAAACCACGACATACCTGAATTGCCGGCGCTCAACAAAACGCTGATTGACCTGGGCAAGCGCTACAACGCCAAATACATCGCCACCAACGATGCGCATTACATCAACCAGTCAGATGCCCGCCTGCAGGATATTATGCTGTGCATTCAGACCGGATCTCTTCTCAGCGACCCCAACCGCATGCGTATGACGGGCAGCTCCTATTACCTGCGCTCACCCGAGGAAATGGCAGCCCTCTTTCCCGAAAATCCTGATGCGCTGAGCAACACCCTGGAAATTGCGGAGCGCTGCAATGTCAAACTGGACAGGAAGGGCTATCACCTGCCTGATTTTGCCGTCCCCGCAGGTTTTACCCCTGAAACCTACCTGCGAAAATTATGCCTGGAAGGCGCACAGTTACGCTACGGTGACCGCGCTGATTCTCCAGAGGTGATGCAACGGCTGGAATATGAACTGGGTATCATCCACCAGATGGGTTTTGATGCCTACTTCCTGATCGTTTGGGACCTGTGCCGCTATTCGCGGGAGAAGGGCATTTGGTACAACACCCGCGGCTCCGGCGGCGGATCCATTGTGGCTTACTGCCTGGAGATTTCACTTGTCGAACCATTGAGCCAGAGCCTGATCTTTGAGCGGTTTCTCAACCCCCAGCGCATCTCGATGCCTGATATTGATCTCGATATCCAGGATGATCGACGGTCAGAATTAATGGAATACTGTGCCGCCAAATACGGCAGCGACCGGGTGGCGCAGATCATCACCTTCGGTACCCTGGGTGCAAAGGGTTCGCTGAGGGACGTGGGACGGGTGATGGATATTCCTCTTTCCGAGGTGGACCGCGTGGCCAAGGCGGTACCCACCATCCCGGGTCAGTTGAATGTCACCATCAAGCAGTC
>DNOU01000144.1:7350-17511 GCA_003501835.1 Anaerolineaceae bacterium
CGCAATGCCGGCACCCATGCGGCCGGCGTGGTGATCACCGACATTCCCATGGTGGAATATGCACCCCTGCACCGCCCCACCAGCGGTTCCGAAGATTCCCCGATCAAGACAGTCACCCAGTTCGAAATGTCAATCGTGGAAAAACTTGGTCTGCTTAAGGTGGATTTCCTGGGACTTTCCACCCTCACCATCATGCAGCGCGCCTGCGATCTCATCCGCCAGCGTCACGGGGTGGACTTCAACCTGCACAACATTCCCACGGACGATCCGGACACCTATCAATTTCTGGGTCAGGGTCACACGGCTGGAGTTTTCCAACTGGAAGGCAACGGCATGACGCGCTATCTGGTGCAGATGAAGCCGCAAAAACTGGAAAACATTGTCGCCATGGTTGCCCTTTTCCGCCCAGGCCCCATGGACTTCATCCCCGATTACATCAAGCGCATGCACAATGAGATGCCCGTGGAATACAGGCATCCGTTGCTTGAGCGGACATTCAAGGAAACTTATGGCATCCCCATTTACCAGGAGCAGATCATGTCTGCTGCCATGGACATAGCGGGCTACAGCGCTGCGGATGCCGATGACCTGCGCAAAGCGATCTCCAAAAAACTTGCAGAGTCGGTCAAGAAGCACAAAACCCGTTTTGTGGAAGGGGCGGTAAAGAACGGTATCGATGAAGAAACCGCCCAGGTCATCTTTAAAGATTGGGAAAATTTCGCCAACTACGGCTTCAACAAGAGCCACGCAGCTGATTACGGTTTGATCGCCGTCCAGACTGCCTACCTCAAAACACATTACACGGTCGAATTCATGACCGCGCTGCTTTCAGCCTCAAAGAACGATACTGACAAGGTGGCATTCTACGTGGCAGACTGCCGCAGCATGGGCATCGACATCCTGCCTCCGGATGTGCGTTCATCCTGTTGGGACTTTTCCATAGAAGACCGACCGGGTTCAACTCCCGCAATCCGCTTTGGCATGGGTGCGGTAAAGAATGTGGGTTCCGCTCCTGTGAACCTCATCATGGATGCACGCCGGGAAGGTATCTTCAAGGATCTGAATGATTTTGTGCGCCGCGTGGACCTGCATCAATTGGGGAAGCGCAGCCTGGAATGCCTCATCCGTGTGGGTGCGCTGGATGCTTTTGGTCCGCGCAGGTCGCTGCTCGATGCCNNTCGCTTTCGCTGGATTCCCGTGAGCAGTTGGAATGGGAAAAGGAACTGCTTGGAATGTACGTTTCCGATCATCCTCTCGCGCCATATGTGGCAGGATTGCGCGGCAAGATCACACATTCCAGCAATGACCTGGCTGAGGCTGTCAACAAGGAGAGGGTGGTGGTGGCTGGTCTGGTCACGCGCATACGGTCGCTGACCACCAAGAGTGGTAAGCCCATGGCGTTCGCCACCATTGAAGATCTCCAGGGACCCATCGAACTGGTGATCTTTCCCAAAACCTGGGAGCGTTTTTCGCCGTTTGTCCATCCCGACAATGCCATCCTGGTGGAAGGCAAGGTGGATGCTGAAGGCGGTGATCCCAAGGTTCTGGTCGACCTGATTCGTCCTTTGACTGCTTCCGATATGCTTGCGGCTCCATCACCGGGTGAGACGACCACCGATCCGCCAGCGAGTTCATCGGCATCCGTCAGGGAAAAAGCACCCGGGCAAACCTACCAGCCGCCTGAAACCAGACCGGCGCCATCAGAGACGCCGCTAGCGCCTGAGGAACCGGATGATTGGCACCTGCAGGAACCCGCCTCCTTTACTGGAGGGGAATCCACTGCGCTGGAACCTCTCGAGGACCCTGCGAGCGCACCTTCAATGATCGTTGCCCCTGCGATGGAAAAGCCCAAATCTTTGCAACCCAACGCTGAGCCGCCCGCCGCTCCTTTCGCAGTAAAGGTTGTTCCTCCCGCCGTGATCTCTTTCGAGCGTTCGGATGTCAACCTGCCGGTGGAAAAGGGTTCCAACCGCATGCTGACGATCATCATGCGTGCCACTGACGACAAGCAGCGCGATATCCGGAGATTGAAACGCATCATTGGCATGGTGCGCTCAAGCCCCGGAAATGACCGTTTCTGCTTCCTGATGTTCGAGAACAACCACCGGCATTTGCTCGATTTCCCCAATGACACCATTGGGATCAGTGCTGATCTGGTGCGGCAGCTGGTGGAATTGGTCGGTGACGAAAATATCCAGGTCGAAATCATAAAACTTCAGTAGGCAGGTAATCATATGGTCGAGAATGCGAAGAAGATTCAACGCATCGGGGTCATGACCTCGGGTGGCGATGCTCCTGGAATGAATCCTTTCATCCGCGCCGTGGTGCGGACGGCGGCAGGCGCCGGCATCAGCGTCATTGGGGTGGAAGGCGGGTTCGAAGGCTTGATCCACGGAAAATTCCGCAATCTGGGAATCCGTGAAGTGGGTGGAATTTTGCAGCGCGGGGGTACGATCTTGCAGACAGCCCGAAGCAAATATTTCCGCGAACCCGCAGGGCAGATGGAAGCTGTTCGGCAGATCAACCATGCTGAAATAGATGCCCTGATCATCGCCGGCGGCGATGGTTCACTCAATGGCGGAAGTATGCTCGTCCAACATGGCATCCCGGTGATCGGGGTCCCTGCCAGCATCGACAATGACATTTACGGCACGGACATGTGCATTGGCGTGGACACTGCGCTTAACACCATCGTGGATGCCATCGACAAAATCCGCGATACCGCCTCATCACACAACCGCGCATTTCTCGTGGAGACCATGGGACGCGCCTCCGGTTACCTCGCCATCCAGGCGGGTATTGTCACCGGGGCGGAACTGGTGCTCATCCCTGAAAGCGATATCAAACCAGACGCGGTAGCCAAATCCATCGCCGAAGCCTACACCCGCGGCAAGACACACGCCATCGTGGTGGTCGCTGAAGGTTATCATCCGGGCGCCGCTGAACTGGGTTCCATGATCGATGCCATGGATATTGGCTTCACCACCCGCGTGTCCATCCTGGGGCATATCCAGCGCGGCGGAAAACCCAGCGCCTACGACCGCCTCCTGGCTTCGCGTTTTGGCGTCAAAGCAGTGGAATTCCTGCTGGAAGGTTACAGCAATGTGATGACGGGCTTGAACGGACGTGAGATTGCTGCAGTGCCCATTGCGGAGGTCGTGAGCAACACCCGCAAGATCAACCCCGATTATCTGCACATGGCAGAGATCCTCTCGCGGTAATGACGCAGGTGATTCAATTTCAAAGGGCTGTCCCAAAAGGTCAAAAACCGAAATGAGACATGTATCCATGGGGAACACTCATGATCGCCCTATGTGGGCGAGATTCATGAATCGCCCCTGCTTTTTGGACAGCGCTTTAAGATTGGCAAATTAAATGTTAATGGGGATACCAGGTTTTTTCCCCATCGAAGCCAGGTAGATCACAAACAGGTTTTCGCCGTCCAATCCAAGCACGCGATTCAACTCGTCATCATCAAATGCGGCGATCGGACAGATCCCCCCGCCCATTTGCTCGGCAGCCAGCGCCAGGTTTTGACACACATGCCCGGCGTCCAGGTGCAGGTAGCGGTAACCGCGTTCCGTGTAACGCCAGAACATACGCTCCACCACCGCCACCCAGATAAAAGTGGCTGCGCTCGAGGCCACCTGCGATTGCTGCCCGCAGGCGAAAGTGATGCGGGTATGAATGTCCTCTGAAAGATCGAGAGGCATCAGGGCATGTTCTATGGCTAAGAAACGATACAACCCGGGATCAATCCCTTCCACCCGGTTGACCAACACATACGTTTCAAAGGCATGCCGTGCCCCGGCGGAGGGTACTGTTCTTGCGGTGGATGGACGTTTGGAAATTTTCTTCACCCCCTGAGACATCCAGAGGAGATACGATAATTCAGCCTGGGTCAGGCTGACCTCTGAATAGCTGCGCAGGCTGCGCCGCTGCTCGACCGCCTGGCGCAGGTCCATGGGCGGCATCTGGATTTCTGCCGGTTTCACCAATGGAATGATGTCAGCGTCCGCCGGAAAGGGCAATTCCAGCGGCGGCTGGGGGATCTCCCCGCTGCGTTGTGGAGACACACTGATTTCACCATAGCGGGTGCGGTGCATGAATTCAATACCTGCGTTCTTCTCCATCACTTCTCCTTTGAAAATAGATCACCGCTGGCGGTTTAAGAACCTCTTCACCCCGGCCAGCGCCTCTGTGAGTTCAGGCACGTGCAGTATCAGCAGGGCAACCCCGTACACAATCACCCCCACCAGGATCCCGCCAAGCCCGATCAGCCATACCGGCGCACTGTGTGACAACTGCAGCCAGCCAAAGAGTGCTGCACCCATGATCATTGAACACAAGGCGGAAACGAGCGTACCGTTCCATAACCGGCTTCCTTCCAGACCATTCAATCGCTTGCGCATGAAAATCAGCAGGGCAAGGCTTTCCAGGGCGGTGGCCACGGTATTGGCCAATGCCAGCCCGCCGAATGCCATCAACCCCATCGAACGGAACCAGGAGAGGAAGAGGAAGCTCATTCCCACGTTCAGGCTCATGGCAGCCACGCCCACGAAAACAGGTGTTTTCGTGTCGTGCAGGGCGTAAAACGCGCGGCTGACGATCTCCACGATCGAATGAAAGACAAGCCCTGCGGCGTACCAGAGCAGCGCCCAGGTGACCATTTCAGTGGAACTTTCACCAAACTGTCCGCCCTGGTAGATGAGCATCACCAGCGGCTTGCGCAGCATCACCAGGCCCACCGTGGCAGGCAGTGCCAGCAGCAATATCCCTCTCAACAGGGCTGCCAGGGAACCGCGCATATCCTCCAGCCTGCCCTTTGCCACCTGGGTGGAAAAGGTGGGCAGGGCAGCGATCGCCATCGCCTGGGCAATGGCAGCCTCTGGGATGAGCATCAAGGCAAACGCCACGCTGATGGCTGAAACAGCTCCCTGCATGGGAGAGGCCAGGTTGGTGTTGACGAGAAAATTAATTTGTACTGACGCCACGCCCAGCAGCCGCGGAGCCATCAGGCGCACGACCTCTCGTACCTCGGGCAGTTTCAGTCCCAGCGTAAGTTCATACTTGCGACCCGGCAGACGGAGGAGAGCCGGCAACTGGATCAACCCGTGCATGGCCGCGCCAATGACCACGCCCAGTGCCAGGCCGCTCACGCCCATAGAGGGGACGAGGAAGAGAACCCCCAGGATCTTACCTAGCGAATACATGCAGGGGGCGAGAGCCGGAAGAATGAACCGCTGGTGTGAATTGATGATCCCCATCAACAGCCCGCTAATACCGAAGATCACCGGGGCTGCGAGTTGTATGCGCAGCAGCCTGACAGTCAACTCCAGCACCTGTGCATCCTGGGCAAACCCGGGCGCCAGCACCGCCTTCACCAGCCAGGGGGCAAAGACCGCTGAAAGACTGGTGAAAATCACCAGGATGAGGGTCACCCAGTTGGCGACTGCCGAAGCCAGCTTCCAGGCAGTCATGCGGTCTTCCCGTGCAAGCAGGGTGGTGAATGTGGGAATGAATGCTGATGCCAGGGCACCCCCGGCAACCAGGTTGTAAATGATATCGGCAAATTTGTTGGAGGCAAAGAAGGTGTCGTTCGCGGCACCGGTGCCAAAAGCACGGGTGATCAGCATCGAACTCACCAGGCTGAATACCTGGTTGAGCACCATGACCAGCATGATCGATCCGGCAGCCCGCGCGATCTGTCGGTTGGCAGATTGAACCGGGATGGTATCGATTTCGGAGGATTCCATGAAATTGATTATAACCGAGGGCTGAATAGACCTCCGCTCAAACAGGGGTTTGACCGCAGCATTCAGGTTCGGTATACTCTAGAAAGAAGTAAACCGTTATCAGAAAGGATTCAAATGCCCTCTGAAGAAGTGAACAATTCCATAGATTCCTCTAAACAGGCAGCCAATCCTGTTCCCCCAACAGGCAGCCAGACTACAGAATCATTCTTCCAGTCTTCCCCCACCCTGGAAGATAAACCGGTGGAATCCGCTCCGGTGGTCTCCGAGCCCATCCATGCTGAACCGGTGACTCGCAGGGAGTCATGGTTCAAACGGGCAATACGCAGCTTGATGTTTGCACTCCTGTTTCTGCTGATCGGTGCTGCCGCCCTTTATTTCACCCTCTACAGGACAGCCTCAGCAGAACTTACCCAGCTCAGGTTGGAAGCAGCCGCCTCGGCCAATCAGGTGGCAACGTTGGAGGCTCAGTTGAACACCGCTCAAACAGACCTGAGTTCTTCACGGGCAACCATTCAAAGCAACAATGATCAAATTGCTGCCTTAACCCTGAAGCTGGCGGTTTACAAAATGAAAACGGATGTGAATACCATCCGCGTGGCGCTGTTGAAACTGGATCCGATCACTGCCAGGCAGGCACTGAATGCTTCCAGGGCAGACCTTGCAGATCTGACCGCCCTCAAGGTGGATGCTTCCACCCTGGATGGGTTCACCAAGCGTCTGGACAACACTGACCGGCTGATGGCGACGGATCCACAAAAAGCGATGCTTGAGCTGGACAATCTGATTGACAATTTGTACCTGCTGGAATCAAACCTCAAGTAAGGATCACCAAACGACCGGATGACACAAACGTCACCCGGTCGCTTCAAAGATACTGATTCTCCTTAATATCTCAGCAACGCGCCCATCCTCTCATGATCATCCAGTTCGGTTCCCGGGTGCAGCACTTCCACGCTGCCACCACTCTTAAGAACTGCTGTGGCTGCCAGGCTGACCACATCATCGACGCGGACCGCTGGATCTGGGCAGGCATGATGTTTTTTGATCGCCAGGGTGGTCAATAATCCGCAATCCCGGTGCCAGTAGCCGTGCGCGGAGGCACCCTCGGCAAAGACAAGTGTTTGCACCCTGCCATTACTTACCGCCTCCAGGGTATCCTCCAGTCCAACCACTGCCGCTGACTCCTTTGCCGCGGATGTGACCAGGTTCTCCACCAGGGCTTTCTCATGCTCCATTTCCACCCGTCGATTAACCTCCAGCGATTTTTCAAGCACTTCTGCAGAACCCGCATCGATCGAGATTGGAAAAGTCCCCAGGACGAGCGATTGCCAGGCTTTTGAGAGCTGCCTCTTGAAAAGGGCGATATTTTCATCAGAACCGCCTATCAGGAGCCGGCGGACGTGTTTCTTCTCAAAATACTTCGTCACCAGGTCTGCCAGATCGCGCACGTTGCGATCCACAACTTCATCCTGGGTGCGGGATGATTCCACGGTTCCATCACGCTGACCCAGGATCCTGCCTCCAGTTTTGATGTGCTTAACCGTCTCGCCAGAGATGGCCTGCTGTTCCACGAGCTCACCCTGCTGGAAAAGGAAAATCCTTGCATTTTGCTTGTCAACCAGTACCACCCCGTAACCCCCGTAATTATCAATCAGGCTCAGCAAAGGCTTGATCTCCGGCTGTTCGCCGATCACCAGCCTGTCTTCCACCGGTAAGGATAAGGAGAAATGTTGAAAAAAGCCGGCAGAAGCGCAGGAGAACACTGCCACACCTCTACCGGACCAATCATAACTATGGTTGAAAAATGTTTCGATCACTTCTTCATCTTGTTTGCGGTTCACCTCTTTCAATAGACTGCGCAGTCTTGCACGGTGCGCATCAGCATTCCCCTGTGAAGGTTCAGTGTTCAAATAAACGCTGACTACCGGGTCATTCGCGGAAAAATCCAGCAGCTTTCGCAGTGTACTCTCCGTAAACATAAATGCCTCCTCTTAATTTGATTGAACTGAACGCCAAGTCACTTTTATTGCGGACGTTTGCCTAACGTCAATGGCACCTCCATGGATTGTCCATTCCGGAAAATGGTGAGATTGATCGTATCGCCTGGAGATTTGTTCGTCATGATATAACTCACCAGGTCGCCATAAACATATACCGTTTTTCCATCCACTGCCTGGATCAGATCACCACCGGCAAGCAGACCGGGGATACTGGTGGTGATCGTACCGGCACGCAATCCAGCCTGGTCAGCCGGACCACCGGGAACCACCCCCGTGAGATAGGCGCCGTAGGTCTGGTTGATGTCAAGCGCCTTCCATTCGGCCAGGGTGAAATCAATGGAAGAACTGGTGATGCCCAGGTAGGGATAATCATAATGACCGTCGCGGATGAGATACGGCACCACCCGTTTAACGATGTTGATCGAAACCGAAAAACCAATCCCGCTGTTCACCGGGTCGCCTGTGAAGGTGGTGCCCGTGGTGCGGATGGCGCGGTTGATTCCCACCACCTCACCTGCCAGGTTGAGCAGAGGACCGCCTGAATTGCCGGGGTTGATCGAAGCGTCGGTTTGGATCAGATCTCCTGCGGAGAAGGGTGAGTTGTCCGCAGAGGTCCTGATCGAGTCCAGCATGCGCCCCTTGGCGCTGACAATGCCGAGTGTCATGGTGCTGGAGAGGCGGAAGGGGTTGCCAATGGCCACCACCTGGTCGCCCACTTTCAATGCGTCAGAATCCCCCAACGGCAGGGGGATCAGTTCTTCCGGAGGTAAATTCACCTTGATGACAGCCAGGTCTGAATCCAGATCTGTGGCAATCACCTCGCCGTATACCTTGTTCCCATCGGTGAAGTCAACCTCGATCGTCTCTGCTCCCTCAACCACATGGTAATTGGTGAGGATGTGACCTTCCTTATCATAGACAAAACCTGAACCACTGCCTGAGGCATTCGGTGTGGCAACGATAATCGTCACCACACCGGGATTCACGCGTTCATACAGTGCAGCCAGGTCAGATTCTGTAACCAGCTGCACGGAACCTGCTTGTGATTGAACTTGAGTTGCAGTGGTCAGGGTTGGAAAAGTGGCTGTGGGTGTGGGTTGTTCAAGCGTGGCAAGACTCGGACTGTACGAGCAAGCGAATGTTGCGGTGAGAAAAGCCGCCAAAGCAAAAACGATAAGCCATCTTTTCATGCGTTCCCAACCCTTCCTATTTGGATGATCTCAGCTTTTCAAAGAGTTCCCTTTGAGTTGAGCTCAGCTTTCGCGGAAGATCAACCCGGATTCGCACATATAAATCCCCAAAGGTACCCGGGGATCGCAATACCGGCAATCCCCTGCCCGCCAGGCGTATCCGCTGCCCGGGTTGTGTTCCGGCAGGGATGGTCAACTGCACCTCTCCCGCAAGTGTGGCTACTTTGACAGTGCCGCCCAATACCGCCGTATAAAGATCCACCGGAAGCTCGGTGGTCAGATCAACCCCGTCCACCGAGAATCGTGAATCAGGCAGAACCTCGACGACGAGGTAGATATCTGAAGCCTGTCCGCGCGAGGTGGCTGGACCTGCCCCTGCCACGCGCACCCTGGTTCCCGTTTTCGCACCCGGCGGGATCTTCACTTCAATTTTTCGATTTTCAATTTGCAACAGCCGGGATGTGCCATGAAAAGCTTCGTCGAGTGTGATTTGAACAGGTTGCTCATACACCCGGGGCTGTGCTGTGCGCGATTGGGTCCGCACCCGGCTTGAACCACTGGTCGGGGGCATGCCTCCAAACAACGAGCTGAAGAAATCGGAAAATCCGCCGAACATGCCTTCGAGGTCACCCATGTTCACCTGGGTGGTATAACCGCCTGGTGCCCCGGTGGTCCACTGTGACCAATCGAAGCCGCCAGGCGCACCTCCGCGTGCCTGGTACTGTGAATAGGAGTCGCCCAGCTGATCATATCGGGAGCGCTTCTGGGGATCACCGAGGACTTCATATGCCTCGTTGATATCCTTGAATTTTTCCTCGGCTTCCTTGTTCCCTTTGTTTCGATCCGGATGGTACTTCATGGCCAGCTTGCGGAATGCTTTTTTGATCTCATCCGGAGTCGCCTTCCGGTCAACTCCCAGGGTCTTGTAGTAGTCTTTATATTCCATATTTTAATTGTATGTCCAAAAACACCCATTTCAAGAGAGCTTATAAAACTCTAACACAAGATTAACGAGGTGAAGATTTACGACTCCAGCCGCGTAAGAAACTGCTTAAGCAGCCCAACCGCTTCCTCGTCAGAGGTATAAGGCGCCAGCACCAGGGTGGGACTGGTATTTCCGGTGATGATCTTGGATACCCGCTTTTGTCGTTGGAAGCAACAAAAGACCGGCTTGTTTAAGTTCAGGGCTGTGGCAATCTCATACCCCACCCCGTG
>DNOU01000194.1:0-1504 GCA_003501835.1 Anaerolineaceae bacterium
TCGAGTTGACTGAACTGGATCTTGACCTGTTGCATACCGTGGAGGACGGCTTCAGGTCGGTGGGGGATGAGCTAGAGGCGGTGCATCTGCGCGCTGCGCTGGCTGAAGCCATGCGCATTGCCTCTGAGGTCAACAAGTACCTGGATCAAACTGCACCCTGGCAGGCTGTGAAGACCGACCGCCAGGCAGCTGCCCGGGCGATTTTTACCGCCATCAAGGCAATTGACTCTTTGAAGACCCTCTTTGCTCCTTTCCTGCCTTTCACCAGTGAACGACTGCATGGCTTTTTGGGATATGAATCACCCCTCTTTGGTACCCAAAAAACCTCCAGTCGGCAGGATGCCCTGGGCAGGCACGAAGTGCTGGAATACAATGCCTCCACTGCAACGGGTACCTGGGCGCCCAGCCAACTGGAACCAGGCAGGGCATTGGTGAACCCGCAGCCGTTGTTCAAGAAACTGGATGTCTCGATCGTGGAAGAAGAGCGTTCAAAGCTTGGGCACTACGGATAAGGTGCCGGGGAACCTGGCAGGTGGGCACATCTGTTGAAATTAACTGCTGGAAGAACGCCTGACATTCTTTCAGCAGTTTCACGTTAGAGATCCAATCTCACAATAAAATTACACCCTGAAGGCTCCTTGCTCGTCCTGACGGGAGAGCCGTTGCGCTCAGGATGACAAGGGTTCCCCATCCACCGCGCACCTGATCCAGCCCGGCAGTGCATCCACCAGCTGGTTCATCACCCATTCCGCCCGCGAATGAAACAGGGCAATATTGTCATATGCCTCGCCGCCGGTTGCACTGACCAAATCGGTTACCCCGCGCAGGATCAGGCAGGGTGTCTGATTTCTGGCTGCGATCCAGGCAATGGCACCAGATTCCCAGTCCACTGCCACGGCATCATACTTCTCCATCAACATGGGCACGAGAGCCGCATCCAGATCCTGGTCTGCAGAAAGCATCCTTCCGCGGTGAACAGCCTGGGGGTAGGGTTCATGCAGGAAGGATAGATCCAGAAGAGTGGCATATCGTTCAACAGCCTGGGCGGCATCCCCCATGCGTTCATAAATATCGTACACCAGGGTCTGGTTCACCAGCACCGTCTCGCCCACAGCAATCCTGCCTTCAATTCCCCCGCAGGTGCCCAAATTGATCACCAGGCGAGGGTGGAATTTCTGGATGGCGTACTGAGTGGAGCCTGCCGCTGAGATCTTTCCCCAACCGCTTTTGACAAAGATGACCTTTTGATTACCAAGATTCACCTGGAAGCTGCCGCCATAGGGTGTTTCTCCGAGCGTGGGTTCATGGAAATACGCCAAAACAGCGCGCCATTCGGAATTGGCAGAAATGAGTACCACAATGGGCGGGTTTGAAACTGCCATCACCTGTCCTGGCCTGTTGCAGGGGCATCCGGCTCCAATCCGGCGGAAGATCCTGAAGTATGCTCCCCGCGTTGTTTCCTGTTCTGCGTCAGAGAAGAAAGGTGCTCCCGATAGTGATGCAC
>DNOU01000194.1:1518-4727 GCA_003501835.1 Anaerolineaceae bacterium
TTTTGCGTTGGCTGCCCGTTTCTTGTACAGATTTCCGTCATTGCGCATCCAATCACTGAGGAGTTCAAGCAACTGGAGGGGTGTTTCGGACATGTCTCCAGCACCGTATGCGCGCACGTACGCGGCGTTCCCGGTTTCCTGTCCGGGAATCACATCGATCAGGATCATTGGTAGGCCGCATGCCAACGATTCGGTCACGATCAACCCCCCGGCTTTGCAGAGCATGATATCCGTGGCATGCATCAGGGTAGGCATGTTTTCGACAAAGTTGAAAATCTTTACCGGGATGTGCCATTCCATTTGAGTGGCGGCATTGTAGAGATCTTCATCCCGGCCAGCCACGAGGATTAATTGAAGGGGTGCACCGAAGTGGTTGATCACATTCACTGCGTCCAGCATGTGTTCCACCCGGCGGCTTCCCACTGCCAGGATGGTGGTGGTGTTGAGATCAAGCCCCAGTTCTTTGCGGATCTCCGCCTTGCTGCGCGTCTCGCGGACGAGATCGGGTGAAACTGGGATGCCGGAAATGGTGATCTTGCCCGCGGCGACGCCATTATCCATGGCCATTTCAGCCACATGGCGGTTGGGGACAAAAAGCCCCGTCACTTTGCTGTTGAACCATAAACGGTGGATGGTTGAAAGATCAGTAATAGCGGTAAAGGAAGGAATGTGCATCTTCCCCCGAGACAATGCCACATGTAATGCCGATTGATAGAGGGGGTAGGTGGAAATCACCACGTCTGGTTTGGATTTCTTGAGTTGATCCCGCATCACCTCAAGCAATAGAGTGGCGAGGGTTTGTTCCAACAAGACCTTGGGAACAAGCGAATCGCTGGCTTCATACCCCAGCTTGTAGATCTCTGGAAAGTTCTTGATCCATTGGTCATAATCGGATTGAGAATCACGCAAAAAGAAGGGAGTGCGTTTATCATCCAGGGGGTTGACGATTTCAGTTTCGACAAGATCACCGTACCGTTCGCAAAGGGCACTTTCCACAGCCAGGGCAGCACTGCGATGGCCAAAGCCAGCATCTGCTGTCAAAATGAGGATCTTTTTCCTGGGTTCCATGTTATCCTCCCGCTTCAATCACTCAGCGAAAATCAGGATGACTGATCAGGGTTCTGAAGGAAGGCGGTCTTCCAGATAATCCAGCACGATTTGGAGCACCGCCTGTGCAGAATTTTCCTTATTTTGAATACGATCGCCATGCCAGAGAAACCTCCAGGCCCAGGCGTTGTTTCCGGCGCTCAATCCCACCCAGACAGTCCCCACGGGTTTTCCCGGCAATCCGCCGCCGGGGCCGGCAATTCCACTGACCGAGACGCCGATCACATTTTCAAGGGGAAATCCACCCGAAAGAGCGTGCCTGACGCCGTTGGCCATTTCAATCACCGTTTCGCGGCTGACGGCACCGTATTTTTGCAGCGTTTCATGACTGACGCTCAAAAGGCTTTCTTTCACTTCGTAGGCATACGCAGTAAGGCTGCCCAGGTAGTAATCAGAAGAACCGGGAATATTTGTGATGCGATGGCCCACAAGCCCTCCGGTGCAGGACTCTGCAACCGTCAGCTTCAATCCTTTTTCGCGAAGCAATACCCCAATTTTTTCTTCCAGTAATTTCTCTTTCAAGTATGCTCCCTCTTTTTTTCTAATTATAACCTCTCGCCGGGGCGTTCCCGGGAGACAACGGCTGGTGGACCGATGCAATTCCCTGATTCACAGCCTTGCTTTACCCATCGGCTTTTCCCATCCGCTTGACGGGAAGGGGGATCATGATAGAATATTTCCAATTGAATAAATGCTGTTTGGGTGCCATGCTCTTTTTGAGCCGGCTCAAAGGCGAAATCGGTCCAAGTCCGATGCTGTTGCGCAACTGTAGGTCAGCAAATGCTGACAAGCCAGGTCGCCCGCCCAAATCAGCGGAACCACAACCTCGCATAAAGGAGGTGGAACCCTCATCAGACTCTGCACCCCTGAAGACATTCCCCTGCCTGCGCGACAGGGGTTTTTGTTTTCATATCGACCCTTCGCTGGCAAATATTAAAGGAATATTTCATGAAAAAATTAGCATCCGTATTTCTTGGCTTGATCTTCCTGGCTTCCCTTCTCACCGCCTGCGCCCCTGCGCAGCCGACAACTGCTCCTTCGGCGCCCACGCCAACTTCCATCACCTTCGTGGATGGTTTGAAGCGCACGGTTGAGCTCCCCCAACCGGCTCAGCGCATTGTTTCACTGGCACCTTCCCTCACTGAAGTCCTGTTTGCAGTGGGGGCAGGCAGCCAGGTGGTGGGACGGGATTCTTTTGCCAATTTCCCGGAATCTGTTAAATCCCTGCCCGATATTGGCGGCAGCAATGGCGATTACAACTATGAAGCGATTGCTGCGCTCAAACCCGACCTGGTGTTGGCAACCGAGATCAACACGGTGGACCAGGTGAATGCAATTGAAAAGCTGGGCATCCAGGTGGTCTACCTTTCCAACCCCGTCAAACTGGAAGAGATGTACACTCTGCTCACCGATGTCGCCCGTCTGACTGGTCATCGCCAGGAAGCCGATACCCTGATCACCTCGCTGAAGAACCGCGTTGCCGCGATTGCAGAGAAGATCAGCCAGGCGAAAACCACACCGGTCGTGTTTTATGAACTGGACGGCAGCGAACCTGCCAAACCCTGGACACCCGGGTCCGGTACCTTCCTGGACCAGTTGATCACCGCTGCTGGCGGAAAAAACGCCGGGTCGGTGATGCAGGAAGCCTGGGGACAGCTCAGCCTCGAGCAGCTGCTGGTGCAAAACCCCGATATCATTCTGCTTGGAGATTCGGTCTATGGCACAACGCCTGAATCGGTGGCAGCTCGGAACGGCTGGGCGGANNAGCCGGCCGGGACCGCGACTGGTGGATGGGTTGGAAGAACTGGCAAAGCTGATTCATCCGGAACTGTTCAGGTAGAAATGAGAAAATCCCCCCGCCCCTTCTTGATCCTGGGTTTCCTCCTGCTCGCTGCATTGATCCTAAGTGTGGCGGTGGGAAGCGTGACCATTCCCCTCAGGGATCTCTTTTCGCTGATCTTCACGGGTAGGACCAGCGGGGCGGGTCAGGATCTCCCATTTGCCACCATCCTTTTCCAGCTGCGCATCCCGCATGCGGTTTTGATGCTTCTGGTGGGAGCCTCCCTGGCAGGCAGCGGTGCAGCTTACCAAGGGCTGTTCCG
>DNOU01000012.1 GCA_003501835.1 Anaerolineaceae bacterium
ATCCTGGAAACCCTGGCAGAAGCTTACCACCAGGCCGGGAATATTGAAAAATCGATCAAAGTGGCAGAGCAGGCGAGTGCCGCAAACCCGTTCACGATCAAACCCCTGCTGCTGACGGGGGAAATTGCCCTGGAAAAAGGCGAGAATTCCAAAGCGCTGGAAATCGCCCGTAAAGCGCTGACCCGTGATGAGCAGAACGTTGACGCCATTACATTTCTTGCCAAAGTGCTGCTGAAAAAGGGCGACAAAGCCCAGGCTTTGGCTGCACTTGAAAAGGCAACTGCCGGAGAAGGGGCCACCCTCGACATCATGTTGAAACATGCCCACCTGGTGCGCGAAATCAAAGGCGTGGCTGATTCCCGGGCTATTCTTGAAAACCTGGTCAGCAAGTATCCACAAAATACCGAGCTGCTTAAACTGCTGGCTGAATCACAATGGGAATGCGGTGACAAAGTGGCTGCCGAGGAGACAGCAAGGCATTCGTTGCGAATTGATTCCGCTCAACCTGAAATGCACGGCTTCCTCGGTAAATTGAAATATGAGAAAGGCAACCTTGACCAGGCCATTCAACATTACAGCGCGCAGATCTCACTGGAAAAGGATCAAATCGATGGCTATCTAAACCTTGCCAGGGTATATCAACAGCAAAGGGAGTTCCACAAAGCGTTGGATACCTTGCAGCAGGCGATTGACACAAATCCGCAGGATATACGCGCTTTCCTTACAGCTGCAGGCATGTTGAAGGACGCCAAAGATTATTCCTCTGCCGAAGTGATGCTGCGTAAGGCTGCGGCAGTCGATCCGAAGGATGTCAATATCAAACGTCAACTTGGCGCGGTAATTGCACTGAACCTGGTACACAAATCACAACAAGAGAGCTCACAGCTATGAAATCAAAAGAGATCCTGGTAAAGCCGAACATGACTGCATTCAGCCGCGATGCTGTGCTTTTGCTCATCAAAACTGCGCTGGAAAGCGGCGCATTCCGGTTCGCACGGCAAACAGCCCTTGCCTGGCTGGCTGCATTTCCGGGCGACCTTGAGATCAATGTTTGGTATGCCAGGATTCTCCTGAATGAAGGTCATGCCAGAAATGCTGTGCCGGTGATCGAGAAGATCATCCGCACCGATCCAGAGAATCTATTCGCTGCCCAGGTGGCGGATGAGATCTTTTCCAGCATCGAGGATCCGCAGGCTCGCATCTACCAGGGTCTGGTACAGGCATTGGGTGGAGCTCCATCGAGCGCCCGGGATCTTCCAGCCTGGGCACCCAGACTCTTCCTGGCGAACAACGCCTTGAAAAATAAAGATACCGACCATGCTGCAGCTTTGATCTACGAAGTACTGGGTAATTCGGATAACCTCGCGCTGGCTGGTGTGTACCACCTGAGGTTGAATGAGTTGCAGGGTGACGCCCAGTCGATTCTCAATTTAGCGAAAATCTATCACGATCGCTGGCCAGACTGTGTGCAGATTGGTTTGACGCTCGCCCAGGCACTGATGAAAACGGGTAAAGACGAGGATGCAGTTTACCTCCTGCATCAGTGTGCAGTAGCTGATCCTGCAGGTCAGGTTCCTGCAAGAATCTGGGGATCAGAAAATCCCTACAAACCACTGTATCCGGCGACAATGGAAATCCCCGCTAATTTTTCCATCCCTGCAGCCGTGGCGGGAAAACTGGGATTCAATGCCCTGGGTCCAGGGGCGCCCGTTTCAGTAGATGAAACCATCGTTCAAACATTCACAGATGCCAAAGCCTATGATGGCTACAAGGTCATGCAAGGTGAAAACTTTGAAGAAATTCGCAGCGATGTGCAATCTGCCAGGGCATTTCCTGCAGCTGATACTGTCTCGGCAGGGGTTAAGGAAGAGTTTCAAAAACTTGCCGACAGACTAAAGACTCCCCAGATGGCGCAGAAGGATAGCCGTTTTCCGACCTATGTCATCCTCAGCACACGCAAGGGGCTTGAAAACCAGTTTGGCATTCAAAGCGCCCAGGTGATCATCAGCGAAATGCAGAAGCTTGCTTCGAGCATTCAAAAGCGCAGCGGCTGGGGAGCCACGGTTTTCCTTCCGGATGACCTGGAAATCAGCGGCAAGTATGGAATCACTCCGGTGGATGCCATTGATCCCTGGAAGATCAAGCTTGCCCTGGGTGACCTGGATAAGGCTTTGATGAAAAAAGGCGAGATGATTGGCAGCGTGTTGATCATTGGGGGCGACCAGGTGGTTCCATTCCATAAGCTGCCCAATCCCACTGAAGACGATGATGCTGAAGTCCCGTCTGACAATCCCTACGGTACACTGGATACCAATTACTTTGTTTCAGATTGGTCTGTGGGGCGAATGCCTGGTGAAGCAGGATCGGACGCAGGCTTGTTGCTCGAAGAATTGCGGAACACCATCCAGTATCATACCGATGAAGAGCAATCCGAAAACTGGTTGAATCGCTTGATCCGCCTGTTCATGTTCTGGGACAAGGTTTGGGCGCAGCAATTCAACAATACCGGGTACACGGCAGCAGTCTGGCAGCGCTCATCCCTGGCAGCTTTCAGACCCCTTGGGGAGGGGAGAAACCTTTCGACTTCACCGAAAGGCAAAGGACAGGCCTTCGATTTGAAACGCGCTGCCAATTCGCCTTTCAGCTACTACAACCTGCATGGTGTGGCAGACGGCAGTGACTGGTACGGGCAGAAAGACATTGCAGACACCGAAGGCGGACCAGATTTTCCAGTGGCAATACGGACAGAAGATGTTGTTCACTTGAATACCTACTCACGGATCGTCTACACTGAAGCCTGCTATGGTGGAAAGGTCATCGACATGTCTGAAAAGCAATCCATGGCGCTATCCATGCTGGGTGCAGGCGCATTGGGTTTGATCGGCTCCACTTCCATTTCCTACGGCTCGGTAAACACGCCCTTAATTGGCGCTGATCTGCTGGGTAATTTGATCATGCATTACCTGAAAGACGGATTGAACCTGGGAACAGCGATGACCAAAGCAAAAGTGGATTTTGTGCGTGAAATGAATCACCGGCAGGGGTACCTGGATGCAGAGGATCAGAAGACCTTGATCAGCTTCGTTTTGTTCGGTGATCCGTTGGTGGCGTATGATCCATACCAGGCAATGAAAAAATCGGTCGACCGTGAGAAGATACACCTCATGGCAAAAGTGGTCAATGATGTGGCAGAAACCGACATAAAATCCGTCGTGATTCACCAGGAAGTGCTGAACCGCACCAAGGATCTGGTGAAAGAGTACCTACCCGGGATAGAATATGCCGAGGTCAAGGTCAATCGTCAGATCCTGCATGCCGCAAATTCAACACACCAGGTGACCGATACCTCCAGCAGGAGAACTGCCAAGCAAACCAATCACGTAGTCGTGACTTTCAGTAAACAATTGAATGGTGTCGATAAGCCTCACCGGCAGTACGCGCGTGTAACGCTGGACCCTCATGGGAAGGTGATCAAACTAGCTGTATCGAGATAGCATAAGTTGGCTTCAAGACCGCCGGCGCTCAAACCGGCGGTTTTGTTTAAGGGCTTTTGTTGCAGGCTGGCAAAGGAACAGCTATAATTTGGACACTTTAAGCAGGTCAGTCATTTTTTAAAAAGGTGAACAATGAACAGGAAAATGAGTGGATCCGAGATCAGGCAGTCATTTATCGAATTCTTTGAAGCGAGAGGTCATACTTTTGTGCCCTCTTCATCGTTGGTGCCTGGCGGAGATGCCACGCTGTTGTTCACCAATGCGGGGATGGTGCAGTTCAAGGATGTATTCCTCGGCACTGATAAAAGACCGTACAACCGTGCGGTGAATTCCCAAAAGTGTATGCGCGTAGCCGGAAAACACAATGATTTGGATGATGTGGGTCGGGATGACAGCCATCATACCTTCTTTGAGATGCTCGGCAACTGGTCCTTTGGNNTGGGGGGTGGATTCCAGTAAACTTTATGCCACCTGCTTTAAAGACGACCAGGGTCTGATTTCCACCGATGAAGAAGCATACGAGAATTGGACAAAGCAGCCGGGAATGAACCCGGATCATATCCTGTACTTTGGGCGAAAAGAAAACTTCTGGGAAATGGCAGATACAGGTCCATGCGGTCCTTGCAGCGAGATCCACATGGATCGCGGAATTGAGTTTTGTGACAAGCGGAATGTCCCCGGGCATGTCTGCCGTGTCAATGGCGACTGCAAGCGTTTTCTGGAGATCTGGAACCTGGTCTTCATGCAATACAATCGCACCAATGAAACCACTTTCGAACCTTTGCCAGCAACTCATGTGGATACCGGGATGGGATTGGACCGCATCGTGGCGATCATCCAGGGTGTGGACTCGAATTACCGTACCGACCTTTTCAGCCCGATGATGGAAAAGATCCGCGAACTGAGCCGTTACTCCACCGACGAGATGAACGCCAACTTTACGCCTTTCCGGGTGGTGGCCGATCACATTCGTGCGGCAACCTTTCTGATCGCGGATGGTGTGGTTCCGGGAAATACCGGCCGCAATTATGTCTGCAGAATGATCATCCGCAGGGCAGCACGCTTTGCCTCCAAGATCGGTTTGAATGAACCTTTCATGGCACAGGTAGCTGCGGTGGTGGTGGAGAATTACGGAAAAGCCTACCCTGAGCTGGGGAAAAACCAGGCGACCATCCTGGATAATCTGACCCGCGAGGAAAAACGCTTTCAGAAGACCGTGGAAGTGGGCTTCGGGCATCTGGACGATCTTCTCCAGGAGATCAAGAAGTCTGGACAGACAGTACTGGATGGCGCGAAGGCGTTCGATCTGTATGCCACCCATGGATTGCCGCTGGAGCTGACCCGTGATGTCGCCCGCGAACAAAACCTGGATGTGGATGAAGCGGGTTTTCGCCAGGCCATGGAAGATCACAAGGTGCAATCAGGCGCAGGAAAGGCATTTGGTTCGATGGGGGGTGAAGACGTGGAAGTCTATCGCAACCTGTTTGATGATTTGAAACAAAGGGGGATGCTGGATCATGGCGGAGTCAGGTACAACCCCTACGAATGGTTGACACTTGAAGAGAAGGTCCTGGCCATAGTCAAGGATGGAGAGCCGGTGGACAGCGCCGTGGAAGGGGATGAGATCGCGGTGATCCTGCCCAAAACCGGATTCTACATCGAGTCCGGAGGTCAGGTGGCGGATAACGGAACCATCACAGCAAAGGATGGCTCATGGAAAATTGAGGTCCAGGAGGCCAGGCGACCGGCAGCGGGTGTGATCGTTCATACTGGCAAGGTGATCCGCGGAACGGTGCGCGTCGGAGAATATGCCATCGCTGAGGTGAACCATCGGCGACGGTGGAATATCATGCGCAACCATACTGCCACCCATTTGCTGCACGCGGTTCTGCAGAAACACCTGGGCAGTCATGCCCGGCAGGCGGGTTCACTGGTGGCTCCAGACCGGCTGCGCTTTGATTTCACACACCCCGAGGCAGTTCCGCCAGAGGTGCTCGATGCCATCGAAGCGGATGTTAACCAGGACATCCTGGCGAATTTTCCGGTCGCCATCAAGGTCAAACCCCGCGAACAGGCCATGGCTGAAGGGGCGATGGCGCTGTTTGGTGAAAAATACGGTGAAAACGTACGGACGGTGACCATTGACCCGGAGCATCCCGTTTCATACGAGTTGTGCGGCGGCACCCACATGGATCACACTGGCG
>DNOU01000217.1 GCA_003501835.1 Anaerolineaceae bacterium
TGGCGCTGCGCGATTTCTTCTCGGAATTTAAAATGCGCGCCCAGCAGAACACCCGTTACATCGAAGCGGATATCGAAGAAGCCATCCGTACACACACCATCGATACCCTGATTTCCATGCTGACAAGTGCTGACATTCAAAGTACGATCACCCCGGATGAAGGCCGCAACGTGCCCTGGCATTACAACAACATCCGCGGTGTGCAAACGGTCAAGCAAACCTGGGCTGCCCTGGACGGCATCAAGCAGCTCGTCAAGCTGGATACCGACGGACCGCTGGGTGAAATGTCGCGTGACATAAAGGAACGCGCTGTAGCCTTCCTGGAAGAGATCGTGGAGATTGGCGGCTATTTTGCCGCTGTGGAGCAGGGATTCTTCGTCGATTCCGCCAAATACCCCGAGCGCAACGGTGACGGTATTGCCCGCGACGGCAAGGGCGGTGTGGCGGCAGATACCATCGTGGCAAGGGATGCCGATTATTACGCCCCCGTTTGCGACCACTTCGGTGAAAACCATTTGCCGGAAGGTGTTGCCCACGCTGACGACCCCATTGGTGGATGCACGCTTTGCAAGCCAGAAAAAATCGTCTATATTGACGAACTCGATCCGGAAGACAACAGCACCAAACGGCTTGAAGAAACCTACGCCTATCGCAAAGGCGGCATGATCAAGCCTGAAGCCGAATGGGCAGGCGATGGTGTCATCCTCACCCAATTCTTTGTGCCCCTGCCTGAGGATGTTGCAGGTGTGTATGGTGTCGAAATGGCCAGGAAGCTCGGCCTGCTCGACCCTCAGGTGGTCAATATCCAGGTGTTACAGCCAGCAGAAGGATGTTTCGTGGAAGTCAAGGGGAAAGTGGACTTTGCCATAGATGTCAAAGACCTGAAGGTCCCCGAAAAAGAGACCATGCTTCCTGAGGAAGTGCTGCGTGAGGCGGTGAGGAAAATTGGTCTGAAGGTCGTGGCAGCCACGGTGGGCGAAGACGAACACAGCGTGGGGCTGCGGGAAATTCTTGATATCAAGCACGGCGGCATCGAAAAGTACGGCGTGAAATACGTCTACCTCGGCACTTCCGTGCCGGTGGACAAGGTCATCGATGCTGCCATTGAAACCGGCGCCCACGCCATCCTGATTTCCACGATCATTAGCCACAATGATGTCCACCGCATGCAAATGCGCAAGCTGGCAGACCTGTGCATAGAGCGCGGCATTCGGGAGGACTTGATCCTCATCGCTGGCGGCACCCAGATCAACCGCGAGATGGCTAAGGAGACCGGACTGGATGCCACGTTTGGACGCGGTACCCACGGAATTGACGTGGTCAACGCCATGGTCAAAGCCCTTCAAGCCCGCGGGAAGATCGAGATTCCACCACAGAGATGAGGTTGGAATGGACATCCAGTTTTTGACGATCGAGGTTGGCTCAACCATCACCAAAGCCAATGGTTTTCGTCTGCTTCCTGAGGGCAGGTTCGAACACCTGGCTCAGGGGTTTGCCCCCACCTCGGTGAGTGCTGGAGACGTACGTATCGGTGTGAATCAGGCGATTGCGGAATTGCAGGTTCAGGCTGGGGAGTTTACCCACAAACCTGAGATGTTCGTCAATAGTTCCGCTGCAGGCGGTTTGCGCATGACCGTACACGGTCTGACCTACAATATGACCGCCCGGGCAGCCCGTGAAGCCGCCCTGGGTGCCGGAGCCATCGTCAAAAAGATCACCGCCGGCCTGCTTGACTTTAGGGACCTGGATGAGATTCGTCTCATCCAACCGAATATTATTCTCCTGGCTGGTGGAGTGGACTATGGTGAGAAAAACACTGTGCTCCAAAACGCGCATGCCATTGCCAGCCTCCACCTGCCTTCACCAGTCATCTATGCCGGGAATACCGCCATCCGCAGCCAGGTACAGCAAATCTTCACAGAATCCGGGGGCGAGTTGATGCAGGCTGCCAACGTCTTCCCCGAGGTGGATGTGCTTAACATCGAACCTGTACGAAAGATCATCCATGAGTTGTTCAACCGTCATATCGTACATGGTCCAGGGATGCAGCACATTGCTGAGCTGACCACGCATGGCATTCTGCCCACCCCGGGCGCAGTGCTGCGCAGCGCAGAATTATTTGCCGAAAGCATGGGCGACTGCCTGGTGTTTGATGTAGGCGGCGCCACCACCGATGTGCACAGCGTGACCGATGGATCCCCTGAATGGACGTCCAAAAGCGTGGAACCTGAGCCGCGGGCCAAACGCACCGTCGAGGGAGATCTGGGAGTCTTTGTCAATGCCCGCAATATCCTGGATCTTGAAAATGAACCCGTGTGGCATGAACGGCTGGCAGACCTTCAGGCTATCCCAGTCACGGAAGAACAAAAGGAGCTCGTCCGTTGGTTATGCGACAAAGCAGTAAATATCGGTGTACGCCGGCATGCTGCTGTGGTCACTGAAAGTTACACCCCCTCAGGACGCAGGAAGCTTGTCAAGGGCAAGGATCTGACCGCCATCAAGTGGATTATCGGCACTGGTGGCGCTTTGACGCGGGTTGAAGGAGGTCAGCAGATCCTCCGCGGCATTTGCACAGGTGCGGGAAAATACCTGCTACCCACTGCAGATGCATTGATCCTTATGGATCGGAATTACCTTTTCTCAGCCCTGGGAACTCTTGCCCAGGAGTATCCGGCAGCAGTTAAAGCCACTTTTGAACATTGGACCCGCACCGAGGTGCCATGACATATCCCACTCCCAGGCTCGAAATTTATCCGGATC
>DNOU01000030.1 GCA_003501835.1 Anaerolineaceae bacterium
GATTTCCGGGAGTGAAATTCTGACCACCGGGCAGGTCGTCTAGGTTAAAGTTCCCCTGGAATTGCCCGCGGCTGGCTCTCTGGACACCGCCCCTGAGGAGGACTCTTTCTAGGCCGGTCAGCGGCAGCACGGCATACACAAGGATCAGCAGTAACAGTAAAACAGCTGCGACCACCAGGGTCACAGGTCGATCTTTGAACAGAGACCTCTTTGTCTGGTCAGGTACAANNAGTTTCATTCATACCTTAATGCCTCAATCGGACTCTTTTTGGATGCCTGGTAAGCAGGGTAAATTCCAAAGAACAAACCCACCAGGGCTGCAGAAGCAAACGCCAGTATGATGGTATCCCAGGTGATGGATGCGGTGATCACCCCACTGATTGAAACAATGGTGGCAATCCCCACCCCCAGGAGGACGCCAAATACACCACCGATGATCGCCAGGGTCATGGTTTCAATCAGGAATTGGAAGAGAATGGCTCTGCGTTGTGCTCCAACCGCCTTGCGCAGTCCGATTTCCCTGGTTCGCTCAGTGACTGAGACCAGTGAGATGTTCATAATGCCGACACCGCCCACAAGCAGCGAAATGGCTGCGACGGCACCCAGGAAGGCAGTGAGTGTGCCTGAAACCTGGTTAAGAACGGAAAGTGCTTGAGCCTGGCTGGAGACCGAGAAAGAGAGCGTATCGTTCAAACCCAGTCCATGTTCACCACGCAGCACCGTTTCCACCTGTGAAATCACAGAATCCACAGAATTGGCATCAGCCGCGGAAAGTGAAATGCTGGACAGGGTTTGTTTACCGTTGTTTCGCGATAGCGAACCAAAGATAAAGGTGTAACCGGTTTGCAGCGGAACCAGGATCGCACTGTCGCCGCCGCCAAAACCCAGGGTGCCCTTTGATTCCAACACGCCGACCACCTCGAACTTCACGTTATTGATGGTCAGGCTGCGCCCCACGGGGTTGAGTCCGCTGAACATATCGGTGGCTACCTGCGATCCGATGACCACCACCTTGGATTGCGATTTGTTATCAGAAGCAAGCAGCGGTCGGCCTCTGGCGACCGAATAGGAATGCACGGTGAAGTAATCTTCATTGATACCGGAGATCTGGTAATTGGAAGTCTTGTCCTGGTAAGTTACCTGGGCACCTGAAGTGTAAACCGGAGCAATGGCTTCGATATTCCCCACATTGTCAAGGATCGCGGTGTAGTCAGAATACATCAGCGTTGCCGAGGTGCCTCCCACCACGCCAGGTTGAAAGTTTCTTCGAGATGACACGGTGATCAGGTTCGATCCCAGGTTTTCCACCTGGCTTGTGACACTTTGGGTGGCGCCTTTACCGATGGAGAGAAGGGCAACCACCGCACCCACACCGATCACGATGCCCAGGATCGTAAGAATCGAGCGCAACGTGTTCGCTGTCAGGGAACGAAAGGAAACCCGTAAGTTATTCAAGAGGTTCATGCTGCCACCGCCTCATCCAGGTTCGAATTCGCATGCAGGCTGTCGATTTCTTCATCCGGGCGGGGCGTTCCTGCCTGGATGGGATTCTTCACCTGTTCTTCAAACACGATTTTCCCATCCCGCAGATGGATGATACGCTCGGTATGTCTGGCAATAAAGGGATCGTGGGTGACATACACCACTGTAAGGTGTCTTTCCTTGTGCAGCCTTTGAAAGAGTGAAATGATCTCGACACCACTTTTGCTATCCAGGTTGCCGGTAGGTTCATCCGCAAGCAGAATGGCGGGTTCGTTCACCAGGGCACGGGCAATCGCCACGCGCTGCTGTTGACCTCCAGAAAGCTGGTTGGGATGGTGATGCATTCGGTCCTGCAGCCCCACTACCTGCAAAGCTTCCATCGCTTTTTCAGTTCGCTGCCTGGGAGTAACACCGTCATAGATCAATGGCAACTCCACATTTTCAATGGCACTGGTCCGGGGGAGCAGGTTGAACATCTGAAAAACAAAACCGATCTTGTGGGCACGCAGGTTGGCTAGCTGGTTTTCATTCAGCTTGTCTGCTTCTTTGTCATCGATGCGGTAAGTTCCGCTGGTGGGGGTATCCAGGCACCCAAGAATTGCCAGCAGGGTGCTTTTTCCCGAGCCGGAGGGACCCATGATCGCGACCATTTCTCCATCATTGATCTTCAACGAGACTCCGTCCAGCGCATGCACATCCGAGTCGCCCACTTTGTAGGTTTTGACCAATTTCTCAACTTCGATCATATATGCCTCGATAAATACGTTTGGTTTAAGGTGCGAAGAAACCACCACCGCCACCGCCGCGGTTGATGTTTGGCGAGCTGGTGCTGGACGTGGAGGAAGTGCTGCCGTTGGTTGCTGTCACTTCCACAACGTCACCCACTTTCAGGTTACCCTTCACCACTACCTCGGTACCAATGATCTTCCCGCTGACGATTGATACGCGTTCTGCAGACCCGTTGTTGACGCGAATCACATATTCGCCCTGGGCATCATTTTGGACAGCCAAAACAGGCACAGTCATCATGCTCTGAGGCTGGCTCACGGTGATGAGCACATTGGCAGTGGCACCAATCAAAATCTGGGGATCGGTCTTATCCAGTGCCACACGTACGGTGTAATTGACGACGCCGGAATTGTTGGTGCCAATCGGATCCACCGAAGTGACTTTGCCAGAGATCTTCAAGCCGTCGATGGCTGCGAAGGTAACCTCTGCGGTATTGCCCACCTTTACAGTGGAAATCTGGGTTTCATCCACCAGGACGTCCACATAATACCCGGACCGATTCACGAGAATGACAGACTGGCTGCCGGAGGTGACCGCATCGCCCACCTGGTCGTTCAGCACCACAAGTTCACCGCTGAATGGAGCGATGATACTCATATTGTTGACTGTTGCCTGGGCGGCAGAAACCCTGGCTTCAGCGGCGGCAATGTCATCAGCAGTCGGTCCGTTCTTTACCCGGTCATAAGCACGCTGGGCGTCGTCAAGTGCAGCCCTGGCAACCGCCAGTTCAGCCTCAGTGACAGACGTCTGCAGACTGGTTTCTGGAGCCTGGTAGTATCTCAGGTTCGCCTGCAGGTTCTTCATGTCCATTTGTGCAGAGAGCAGAGCAGAATACGCCTGGGCTTTGTTGGGATCAGTGTCGGATGATTCACTGAATGAGTCGTAACGTTTCTGCAGTTGATCGATTTTCGACTGTTGGATCACAATTTGTGCCTGGTAATAGGCGATTTGATCCTGCGTGCCATGGGGAATTCCGGCACCATAACTGGCACCCAGGGCATCATTGTAGGTCGTCTGAGCCTTTGCCAGGGCGAGCTGCGCTTCAGCAGTGGTCGTCTGGGATGCCTTGAGATTTTCAAGGTTCAATTTTGCTGTTGCCAGGTCACTTTGTGCAAGGATGATGCTCGAGGGAACGGTGGTGGGATCCAGGGAGAGCAGCACATCGCCTGCAGTCACCTGGTCTCCAATCCTGGCGTTGATGGTCATGATCGTGCCGCTTGTTGCCCAGTTGAGGGTTGCCATCTGCAGTGGTTCAATGGATCCGCTGGATTCAACAGTATCCGTCACCGTGACTTCATTCACTGTNNCAATTTTCGACTTGCCTTGAATGGGCATAACTTGAACCTCCTGGTTAAGATCATTCCAACGATACTTTTCATATGTGCAGAAATTATGCAGGTAGGGTGAAGAACTATCGAATGTGCAGGCATGAAATGGTTACTTCTGGAACCGGTTTGCATCTCAATAGGCAAAGGTGATATTCTGATGAGTGACATGAATAATCAACAAAAAGCAAATGAGGGAAACATGGACGAGACTTGCAATCCAACCACGATCGTGATCTTCGGCGCTTCAGGTGATCTCACCTGGCGAAAACTGATTCCGGGACTTTACAACAATTTCAAGAAAGGGCGTCTGGAGAACTGCGTTCACGTGGTGGGATACGCCCGGCGGCCGTTCACCAATGATAGCTGGCGTGAATTCCTTAAATCGGGAGTGACGGAACACTCCCCGGATACCTTTCAGGAAGAGACATGGACGGACTTTTCCAGGCTGCTTTCCTATTTCCAGGGCAACCTCGATGTTCCAGAGGATTTTCAAAGATTGGCGGCATTCCTGTCTGAATTGGAAAGAGGGGATGCGAACCGCCTGTATTACCTGGCGACCGGACCGGAACATTTTTCGCTGATCGTCAAAGCACTGGGAAAGGCAGCCATGGCCAAACCTGTCAACAATGGCTACTGGCGTCGCATCATCCTGGAAAAACCCTTTGGCGAGGATCTGAAATCGGCGCAACAATTGAACCGCGTGCTTCACACCGTCTTTGATGAAACGCAGATCTTTCGCATCGATCATTACCTTGGCAAGGAAACTGCGCAGAACATCCTCTTCTTTCGTTTTGCCAACACCATTTTTGAACCGGTGTGGAACCGGCGATATATCAACAATGTGCAGATCTCGGTCACCGAAGCCGTGGATATCGAACACCGGGCCGGGTACTACGACAAGGCGGGTGTAATCCGGGATATGTTCCAGAACCACCTGCTTTCGCTTCTTGCGCTGGTCGCCATGGAACCTCCCAGCACCTTTCGCGCTGAAGCCGTGCGCAATGAAAAGATCAAGATCCTCGAGAGCATACGCCCCATTTCCTTGACTGACACTGTGCGCGGTCAGTACGAGGGATACACGCAGGCGCAAGGCGTGGCACCCGGCTCGCAAACCGCCACATTCGGAGCACTCAAACTCTATATCGATAATTGGCGCTGGCAGGGGGTTCCTTTCTACCTGCGTTCTGGCAAGGCTCTGGCAAAGAAAGCAAGCGAGATCACCATTGAGTTTCAAAAACCTCCGCACATGCTTTTCTACCTGCCAGTGGATATGCCCATCACACCCAACATTCTTTCATTGTTCATTCAGCCCGATGAAGGCATCCATCTGCGTTTTGAAGCTAAAAAACCGGATTCGGATGAGGATATGCGCTCAGTCGTGATGGATTTCCGCTACCGCACCGCTTTCGACCAGGCTTTGCCGGATGCTTACGAGCGGTTGCTTCTGGAAGCCATGGATGGCGATGCTTCGCTTTTCACCCGAAGCGATGCCATTGAACAGGCATGGACTTTGATCGACCCCATTGACAAAGGGTGGTCCTCACAGGATGCTCCTCCGCTCTACAAATACCCTGTGGGTAGTCGGGGACCCGGGGCAGCGGATGAGTTGCTGGCACGCGACGGTCGCATCTGGCGTTCAGGATTCTCTGAGGAAGGGAACGTGAGCATTGGAAATTCAAGTTTTGGATGATGTAGGCGCACTGGCAGAAACGGCTGCCCGGCTTTTCATGGAAAGCGCGGGAACGGCCATTGCTCAAAGGGGCAGGTTCAGCGTGGCTCTCGCAGGTGGATCCACCCCCCTGCGCCTGTACGACCTGCTCGCCTGGGACCCCTTTGCTTCGGGCATTGACTGGAAAAGAACCCACCTCTTCTGGGGAGATGAACGCTGCGTATCACCCGCACACATTGACAGCAATTTTCAGCAGGCACAGGTGCAGCTGCTTTCAAAGCTGGAGGTCCCTGCCAGGAATATTCACCGCATTCACGCGGAGATCGGTGCAAACCAGGCTGCAGATTTGTACCAGGAGGAACTCAGGCATTTCTTTGGGAAGGATCCAGTATTTGACCTGATCCTGCTGGGGATTGGACCAGATGGTCATATTGCCAGTCTTTTCCCGGGAACTGCTGCCCTGGAAGAAACCCGCAGATGGGCGGTGGGGGTTCCGCACTCCACCCCTCCGCCTCCGCTGGTCGACCGGGTGAGCCTGACGCTGCCCGTCATCAACGCTGCACACCTGGTGATGTTCCTGGTAGCAGGCGCAGGCAAGGCTCAAATCATGGAGCAAGTCACGGCATCCCATCAGGAGGGAACTCTTCTCCCAGCCCAAAGGGTGAATCCCCTGCAGGGCAGGATGATCTGGTTGGTGGAAAAATCAGCCCTAGGGAAGTGAGTTCACCCCCTCACCAGACGTTTTTGCAGCCAGTCCACGCCAAAGTACAAACCCAATCCCAATAAACTCATTGCCACGACGCCGGCGTACATTGCAGGGTAATTGAGCAAAGTGCTGCCCTGGTAATAAATGTAGTAGCCCAGTCCGTAACGGGTGGCAAAAAGCTCGGTGATGTACAGAATTGCCACCGCTGTGC
>DNOU01000222.1 GCA_003501835.1 Anaerolineaceae bacterium
CCTCCTCCTGATTTTGAACGCAACAGGCTCTTCCTGGCAGAGATGGCGCATTTCATCCGCGTCATTAAAGGAGAGGAGCTTCCTGGTTGTACGCTGGAAGATGGACTGGCAGCCTTGAAGCTGACCCTGGCGGTGCATGCTTCAGCGAAGCTTGGATGTCTGGTAAAATTGGATGAGTTCCAGGAGGTTTGATGAGCACGATCTTCGATAAGTTTTCAATGCAGGGCAGAACCGTCCTGGTGACTGGGGGAGCTGGATTACTGGGCAGGGAATTTTGCCGGACGTTGGCGGAAGCTGGCGCAACGGTGTACGTGGCTGAAATCACCCTCGATCTCTCAACCCCGGTGGCTGATGAGCTCACCAGCGCAGGCTACCTGGCAAAAGCAGTTGGCGTGGATATTACCCAACCGGAGACCGTGCGGCGGGTGGTGGAGCAAATCGCAGATGAAACCGGCAGGCTGGATGCGCTGGTCAACAGTGCTGCGCTTGACCCCAAGTTCGATCCCGCTCACGCCTTTTCCGGCAACAATGCTTTTGAAGATTACCCGCTCCACTCGTGGCAGCAGGCGATGGATGTGAACCTCACCGGCGCTTTCCTGGTCTCACAGGCATGCGCCCGTCAGATGGTCAAACAGGGCAAGGGATCGATCATCAACCTTTGTTCGATGTATGGACTGGTCGGACCCGACCAGCGCATTTACGAAAAACCCGGAAAACCCCAGGTCTATAAGCCCGTGTACTACCCGGTGACCAAAGCGGGCATCTTGGGATTAACCCGATACATTGCCACCTATTATGCCGGTACGCAGATCCGCGCCAATGCGCTCACCCCGGGAGGGATCTTCAACAACAATGATGAGATCTTTCTCAAGCAGTATTCAGCTCGGGCAGTGATGGGGCGCATGGGCAACAAGGACGAGATGAACGGAGCTGTGCTCTTCCTGGCTTCAGATGCATCCTCTTACATGACCGGTGCCAACCTGGTGGTCGATGGAGGCTGGACTGCATGGTAGACAGGCTCGAGGTTCTGGCAGTCATTCCAGCGCGGGGCGGGTCAAGGGGTATCCCGCGCAAGAACATCCGCGAATTTGCCGGGGCTCCCCTGATTGCCTACAGCATTGCCGCGGGGCTGCGGTCGAACATGGTCACGCGTACGATCGTTTCCACGGACGACGAGGAAATTGCTGCGGTCGCCCGTCAATACGGAGCCGAAACTCCCTTCCTGCGGCCTGCAGAGCTTGCTCTGGAGTACACCACGGATTATCCTGTGTTTGATCATGCACTCCACTGGCTGGCAGAGCATGAGAATTATCACCCCGAAATCGTGGTGCAACTTCGGCCCACCTCACCAGTCCGCCCGCTGACCCTGGTGGACGATGCCATCCGGAAACTCGTGGATCATCCCGGGGCGGATTCAGTTCGCGGGGTGGTGGAAGCCGGAGAGAATCCATACAAGATGTGGCGGGTGGATCCCGCCAGCGGGGAAATGAAGCCTTTGATCGGTGTGGATGGGATCAGGGAAGCTTACAATGCTCCCCGTCAAATACTGCCGAATGTCCACTGGCAAACCGGCCATATCGATGTCATCCGGGCAGATACCATCCTCAAAAAACATTCTTTGAGTGGGGATGTGATCCTGGGGTTGATCATCGACCCGCTGTTCAAAGTGGATATCGATACCCCGGAGGATTGGAAGAAGTACGAGACCCTGGTCAAGACCGGTGGATTGCAGATGGTGGATCCGGTCAATCCACGCCACGGTTGGCCTTCTGATCCCCGCCTGCTGGTGCTTGATTTTGATGGGGTGTTGACCGATAACCGGGTGTGGGTGAATGAGGAAGGGCGTGAGATGATCGCAGCCAACCGCAGCGACAGTCACGGACTGGCATTACTGCACAGCAATACGGGCATCGATGCCATGGTGCTTTCACGAGAAGTCAACCCGGTGGTCACAGCGCGCTGCAAGAAAATGAACCTGCCGGTGATGCAGGGAATACTCGAAAAAGGGGATGCCCTTCTGCAGATTTGTGCGGAAAAAGGGATCCGTCCCGACCAGTTGATCTTTATGGGAAACGACGTCAACGACCTGCCTGGTTTCGCCAGATCAGGTTTTGCTGTAGCCCCTTCCGATGCCCAGCCTGAAGTGCTGCGTCGGGCAGACCTGGTTTTGACATTGCCGGGAGGTCGGGGTGCTGTTCGTGAATTATGCGACCTCTTGCTGGATCGATACGCAAGAGAGTCTATCTTATGATTTGGGAGACAAAATGACCCGGGAAATAAAGATTGGCGACCGCCTGGTGGGCGACGGACATCCTGCTTACATCGTTGCAGAGATCGGTATCAATCACAATGGCGACCTCGAAATGGCGAAGGAAATGATCAAAGCCGCACACCACGCTGGTGTGGATGCGGTGAAATTTCAGAAGCGCACACCGGAGCTTTGCGTGCCGCCCGAACAGCGCGGTCAGATGCGTGAAACTCCCTGGGGATACATCACCTACCTGGATTATCGGTACAGGGTGGAGTTTGGTGAAAAAGAATATACAGAGATCGACCGTTTCTGCAAGGAACTGGGCATTACCTGGTTTGCGTCCGTATGGGATGAGCCCTCGGTGAATTTCCTAGAGGCGTTCCAACCAGTGTGTTACAAGGTTCCCTCAGCTTCATTGACTGACAGCGCTTTGCTCAAGTACCTGCGCGGTACTGGACTCCCGGTGATCCTTTCCACCGGCATGTCCACCATGGAGCAGATCAAGAAAGCCGTGAACATTTTGGGGGAAGAGAATTTGGTCATCACCCATGCCACCAGCACTTATCCATGCGACCCCGAAGAACTGAACCTGCGCATGATCCAGACTTTGCGCGATACCTTCTCCTGTCCCATCGGCTACTCCGGGCACGAGGTGGGACTGGTCACCTCTGCAGTGGCTGTGGGATTGGGCGCCTGCATGGTGGAGCGGCACATCACCCTGGACCGCGCTCTCTGGGGTTCCGACCAGGCTGCATCGGTGGAACCAGGCGGCTTTGAACGGTTGGTCAAGTACATTCGCGTCACCGAGCAGGCGATAGGGGATGGCATTAAGCAGGTGTATGAAAGTGAAAAGCCTTCATTGAGAAAGCTGCGCCGGGTGCAGGATTGACCGTTTGGAGTTTTTCGCGGATTGGCACGGCCATACATCAACGCTGGAATCATTCCATCAGCAACCAGCGCTGGAAACGCTTGAGCGAGAGGGTTTCGCATACTGCACCATCTTCCACCCAGGCACCCGTGATCTTTTTTAATGCCTCCACACGTTTGGAAGCCGTCAGTCAGAATGCTGCCTATTCGTATCTTACCAGCAAAGCTTTGACCCTTGCGGGTGTACCTGTCATTCACTTTGTGTGCCGCGCGGGTCTCGCCCGCTGCGTGCTGGGCAGCAACCGGGATGACGTAAACCAACAGCCTCCCTGCAAGCGCTGCATTGCCCAATCCCACCGTCTTTATGCCGGTTCAAATGTGCATTGGTTCGAGGACAGTCCTCTTCCCGACCTTGAATCAAAGCTGGCAGGGTTGACCGTGGAGGAGATGGAAACCTTCTCCCATCAGGAGGTCCCTCTGGGCAAATGGGCGGTCAATTCGCTGCGCTGGGTGCTGCGACGCCATCATCTTGTGGATGATGAGCCCACCCGCGCCTTTCTCAAGTATTTCATTCACTCCTCATGGAATGTTTACACACAATTTACCGCCCTGGTCGAGGAATCGGCTCCGCAGGCAGTGGTGCTCTTCAACGGCATGTTCTATCCTGAAGCTGCCGCACGTTATGTCTGCCTGCAAAAGGGGATCCGCGTCATTACCCATGAAGTGGGTCTGCGTCCTTATACCGCATTTTTTACATCCGGTGAAGCCACTGCCTACCCCATTCACATCGAGGATGATTTTCAACTTGATGAAAAAATGAACCGCCGCCTGGATGAATATCTCGCTCAACGCATGCAGGGCAATTTCACCATGGCGGGAGTTCGCTTCTGGCCGGAGATGAAGGGTCTGGATGAGGAATTTCTGGCGAAAACCTCCCGATTCAAGCACATTGTGCCGGTTTTTACGAACGTGATCTTTGACACCAGCCAGGTGCATGCGAACACACTTTTTCCGGAGATGTTCGCATGGTTGGATAATGCCCGCCGGAGCATTGAACGCCATCCTGAAACGCTGTTTGTCATTCGTGCCCATCCCGATGAGGGTCGAGCCGGAAAAGAAAGCCGCGAAAGCGTGGCGCAGTGGGTGAAAGCGTCCGGCATCAGCCTGCTACCCAATGTGGTTTTTGTCGATGCCTCAGAAAAGTTCAGCAGTTATGATATGATCCAGCGCTCGCATTTTGTGATGGTCTACAACTCCACGATCGGACTGGAAGCGTCCATCATGGGCAAGGCAGTGCTCGCCGGCGGAAAGGCGCGTTTCACCCAGCTGCCGACCTCGTTCTTCCCCCAATCCCTGGAAGAGTACAACCAGCGACTGGAAACGATGCTCTCGGGGGGAACGATTGAGGTACCGCCGGAATTCCAGGTCAACGCCAGACGGTTCCTGTATTACCAGTTGTACGTCACCTCGCTACCCTTTAACGCGTATATCGAAGACGATGGGGTTTGGAAGGGTTATGTGAAATTGAAAGATTTCCCGGTCGAATCCTTGCATCCTGAACGATCCTCCACCATGAACGTGGTGATGGACGGTATCCTGCATGGAGGCAATTTCGAGCTTAAACAATGAAACCCTGCGTATCGATCATTATTCGAGCCTATAACGAAGAGGAACACATTGGAAGGCTGCTGACTGGCATCAGCCACCAGACGATCGCTGAACGGCAGGTAATTCTGGTGGATTCAGGTTCCCAGGATGCCACGGTGCAGATCGCCAGCCAGTACCCGGTGGAAGTGATTTCCATTCCCCCGGCTGATTTCACTTTTGGTCACTCGCTCAATCAGGGCATCCGCCAGGCGAAAGCCGATTTGCTGGTGTTTGCCAGCGCCCATGTTTACCCGGTTTACCCCGATTGGCTGGAATTGCTGCTCAAGCCATTTGAAAATGAGCGGGTTGCGCTCACCTATGGCAAGCAGCGCGGTTCAGAGAACACAGCGTTTTCAGAGCACCAGATCTTCAAAGCCTGGTTCCCCGACCAGGCGGACCCGCACCAATCGACACCATTTTGCAATAACGCCAATGCCGCCATCCGCCGGGCTTTATGGGAGCAAAACCCATACGATGAGACCCTGCCGGGACTGGAGGATCTGGCCTGGGGACAGTGGGCGTATGACCATAATTACCTGCTGCGATATGTTCCGGAGGCAGAAGTCATTCACGTGCATAACCAGTCCACTGACGGTATCTTCAACCGCTATCGCCGTGAGGGTATGGCGTTCAAGAAGATCTATCCCCATGAAAGTTTCGGGCGACGGGATATGTACCGCCTCTTTTTTCGCAATGTGATCAATGACTGGCGCGAAGCAGCGCGATTAAAGGTGTGGGGCAGGAATTGGAAAAAGATCGTACAATTTCGGTGGAATCAGTTCTCAGGCACCTACCAGGGTTATCGTCAATCTGGGCCACTTACCTGGCAGCTTAAGCAGGCCTTTTACTATCCCAACCAGGAGGGCGTTTCCATCCAGCCTTCTGAAACGCGGGATGTGAAACCCATCCAGTATCGTGAAAAGGAATCGTAATCGGGAGGATCGATGAAAAGAAAGAAGATCGTCGCGCTCGTTCCCATGCGGCATCACTCCCAGCGGGTGCCCGGCAAGAATTATCGGATGCTTCAGGGAAAACCCCTCTATCAGCACATTCTGGATACTCTGCTGCAGGTTCCTGAAATTGATCAGATCGTGGTGGATACTGATAGTCCCGTGATCATTGAGGGCGTTCATGAACACTATTCACAGATTAAGGTTCTTGAGCGCCCGCAGGAATTGCAGGCGGACAACATCTCGATGAACGAGATCCTGCTTTACGACACTGCGCAGGTGAATGCCGACCTGTACCTGCAGACCCACAGCACCAACCCCCTCCTCAAGGCAGCCACCCTCTCAAGTGCCATCCAGGTATTGGATTCTGCCTTCCCAGGGTACGATTCGCTGTTTTCTGTCACCCGACTGCAAACGCGGCTTTATGACGAGCTGGGAAGAGCGATCAACCACAACCCTGCAGTACTGATCCAGACACAGGACCTGCCGCCAGTTTACGAGGAAAATTCCTGCATTTATCTTTTCACCCGCGAGAACCTGGTTCAGCGGCGTCACCGCATTGGAGAACGACCATTACTCTTTGAGATCGATCCCGATGAAGCCTGGGATATTGATGAAGAGGTGGATTTCAAGCTGGTGGAATTGCTGCTCAAAACGCAGAGTTGACATCAGCCCTTTCAACCCGCAATTCACCCCCACTGATTGACTGTTGAATCTCATTTCGCATTTTCGGATTCTGATGATGCCAGGACATGCACCGGGTGGGATCCATCGATTACTGCAATGCCGTGCAAACCTCGCCTTTGATCCATTCCGTCGGTATAATAAGGAGAAATCAATCCAGTTACAAGGAAACTCCCATGTCCGTGGTTTTGATCACTGCTCCGTATCTGCTGCCTTTTTACGAACGATTTAAGCCAGTTTTTGAACATTACGGCGTTCAGACCCTGACCCCCAGGGTGAATGAACGCATGGAAGAAGAGGACCTGCTGGCATACGCCGGTCAGTTTGACGGTACCATCTGTGGAGATGACCGCTATACTGCCAGGGTGCTCAAAGCCTGCACCCCGCGGTTGAAGGTGATTGCCAA
>DNOU01000073.1 GCA_003501835.1 Anaerolineaceae bacterium
CCCTCATAGGAACGCATTGCTTCGCGCAAGGTCGCCCGCGACACTCCCAATTTTTGTGCAAGCTCCGGTTCGGCTGGCAGCCGAGAACCCGGGGGGGTGTGATTGATCAGGTTTGCCAGATCGCTTTGCAAACGCTGAAAACGGTGTGTGGATTCGTTCTTTGTTTTTTGAATTTCAGGGCTCATGCCATTACCGCCTGTCATTTCAAGGGTTCGACTACTGGAATAAAATCAAATTTACTCACATCCACCAGCCCAAGGTCGGAGATGCGCAGCTCTGGAATCACCACCAGTGCCAACAGGCTGAGCTGCATATTGGGATTGTTCATTGCACAACCGCATAAACGGAAACCTTCAAGAACCTTCGCGGCTTTGGCGCTGACGTTCCTGGCAGGTTCCTCAGACATCAATCCTGCCACCGGGAGCTCAACCAGACCCAGAACCTTCCCTTCCATTATAACCACCTGGCCGCCCCCGCACCGGGCAAGTGTGTTGGCTGCCATTGCCATGCTGGCATCATCGGTTCCAACCACGATCATCTGGTGTGCATCATGGGCAACTGTGGTCGCAACAGCGCAAGCCTTGTTGAAGCCAAAGCCGCTGACAAATCCAAGCTGAATGCGTCCGGTGGGTCTGTGCCGTTCGACCAGCGCCACCCTGGCAATATCTCTGGAGAGATCCGCTTTGATTTCTCCATTTTCCACCTGCATGGTGAACTTGAGGTGGCGTGTGGGCGCCTGGTTTTCGATCACACCAATAACATTGACATTGACCTGCGGTCCTTCACCGGTCTTGAATCGGAAATTCTCAGCAGTGAGCGCCCGCTGTAAATGGACAGAGTTTTTCGCCCATTCCGGGTGTTTCGCAGGAGGAAATTCAATGCACATCTCACCAGAGTGGGCAACCTCCACACCCCGTGCAAAGACCATCTCGGCTTTGAAGTCTTCCAGGTCCCGAACCAAAACCACGTCCGCATAGCGCCCCGGGGCAATGAGGCCCATCTCGCGCGAGACACCAAAATGCTCGGCAGTGTTGATGGTCATCATTTGGATTGCTGCCATGGGACTGATCCCCTGCTCAATGGCATGCCGCAGTACACGATCCATGTGACCTTCGCTNNNGAACCGTAGCGCATCATCACTTTCATACCCTGGCGCGCCCGGGCGACTGCATCTTCTTTGCGCGTTCCCTCATGGTCATCCTGGGGACCGCCTGCCACATACCCCGAGAAAGGCAAACCGAGGTCAGGTGAAGCATAATGTCCGCCGATTACCTTACCAGCACAACGGGTAGCGGAAAGCTCGGCATGCACTTTGTCATCGCCATTGATGACGCCGGGAAAGTTCATCATTTCACCCAGCCCGATAATTCCAGGCCAGGTCATGGCTTCGGTCACTTCTTTGGGTCCAAGCACGGCTCCAGGTGTTTCAAATCCTGGCGCCGATGGAACACAGGAAGGCATTTGCACAAACACGTGAATGGGCTGATTGGAGGCTTCATCCACCATGAAACGTACGCCGCGCAGACCAAAAACATTGGCGATTTCATGCGGATCAATGAAAATGCCGGTGGTGCCGTGAGGTATCGCGGCTCTTACGAACTCGGTGATTGTGACCATGGCCGACTCAACATGCATGTGTCCGTCCAACAAGCCGGGAACCAGGTACATCCCCTGTGCGTCCACCACGCGCGTGCTGGTACCCATGGTGTGGCTGGCGTCACTGCCTACAAACCCGATCCGTCCCGCTTTGAAGGCAATATCGGTGTGGGGAATGATCTCCCCTGTTTGCACGCACACCCATTGACCATCGCGAATGACCAGGTCCGCCTGGGTACGCCCCATGGCGCAATCCACCAGCTCGCGAGCATTTTGCAGCCAAAACGAGTCCATTCCCATTGTCAGCCCTTTGACCGAAACCATTCTCTCATGAGGACAAATCCTTACCCTTCCACCAGTCGTCTGGCAGCGCGGTTGTGGGCTTCGATATGCCTGGGAAGATCCAGGCCCACCAGTTGCCCCTGTCTGACCACCACCTTGCCCTGTACAAAACTCCAATCCACATTCACCGACTGGCAGAACACCAGGGCTGCCAGCGGATCATGCAGCGCGCCGGCGAATTCCAGGCGTTGTAAATCATAAGCGATGAAATCAGCACATTTGCCGGGTTCCAACGACCCAATATCCTTCCGTCCGAGCACCGCGGCTCCGCCGCGCGTGGCAATCTCAAGCGCCTGCCTGGCAGTGAGGATCTCGCTGCCGGTGGAAGAAAGGGATGCCCCTTCAATTCCCGAGCGCAAACGCGCAAGCAGCATCGCCTGGCGGGCTTCAGCCAGTAGATGCGAGCCATCATTGCTCGCAGAACCATCCACCCCCAGGCCCACCTTGACATCTGCATGCAGAAATTCACGCAGCGGAGCGATACCGGAGGCAAGCCGCATGTTTGAGGAGGGGCAATGAGCCACCCCGCAGCCCTCACGGGCATAGACCCCAATCTCAGCTTTGTTCACATGGACTGAATGGGCAAACCACACATCCGGCCCCACCCAATCCAGTGACTGCATGTAAGCCACGGGACGGTAACCAAACTTTTCCAGCGTGAACTGCTCTTCGTCCTGTGTTTCGGCAAGATGTGTATGAAGGTGGACGCCGTATTTGCGCGCCAGCACTGCACATTGTTTCATCAATTCACCGGTGACACTGAAGGGAGAGCAGGGTGCAAGGACGATTTGCACCATGGCGCCAGGTTTTGAATCGTGATACTTCTGTATCAGGCGTTCACTGTCTGCCAGGATGGCGTCTTCGCTGTCCACCACACTATCGGGTGGCAGCCCGCCTTTGCTCTCACCCAGGCTCATCGACCCGCGGCTGGCTTGCAGGCGGATGCCCACTGCCCGGGCAGCTTCAATTTCATCATCAAGTTTGGACCCGTTTGGAAAGAGATAAAGATGGTCAGNNAGATTGGCATTTTGGGCAGCAGGCACAGCCCGGGTGAGCGTTTGATAAAAGTGATGGTGGGTGTTGACCATCCCCGGCATCACCAAATGCCCGCTCAGGTCAATAATCTCGTCTGCCTGTGCTGGAAGAGAGATTGTAGGCCCAACCTGCTCGATAAATCCATCACGAATAAAAAGACCACCGTCCAGGATTTCCTGGTGGTGGTCGTTCATGGTCGCTAAGAGTTGCGCGTGCCTTACCAGAAGCGTGGTCATGGTCGTGTCAATCCTTGAGAACGGC
>DNOU01000205.1 GCA_003501835.1 Anaerolineaceae bacterium
AACCTCCGGAGATCCGGAGGTTTGTAAGTTATCTTGAGAATTGATCCTGGTCATCATCCAGCTCGGCATCGGTTTCGGATTCCTCCAGTTCACGACGTACCCATAAATAGAGCACCTGACCGTTATCACCTTCCAGCGCGCGGGCAGCCACGATGGGTACCCTGGCTTCCAGACCCAGAACGGTGCGGTAATGTAGATAAATGTCTTCCTGTCTGCTCCACGCCCGGTGACAGCGCTCCACCAGCGCAGGTCCGTTGAACGTGCGTAAGCGGGTGATTGCCGTCTCAAACAGCACCGGGCTTTCGTTTAGACCCAATGCCCAACCCTCATTGACACTCTCAAAAACGGGAGGAGGTCCTTCTATGATCGTGATTTTTTCTTCCATTTCAGCTCCTCGCCACATCATACCACAAACCATGTACACACTCAAAAGGAACGCGGAGACTTTCTCTAACATATTTCGAATGATTTTTTGATTCATTTCAAATATCCGGATTTTATGATGTAAGAGTAGTGATCAAATGGAATAATTACCTGGAGGAAAGAAATGACTTTCTACATGTCCCACCCGATGAATTGGTACGAAGCACGCCGCCAAATGATGCGGCGCATGATGAATGCTGAAGAAGGATTTGATCGCCTGATCAGGGTTCCGATGCAGGTCAACGCCACTGAAAACGAATATGTGGTCAAGGCACTGCTTCCCGGAATGAAAGCCGAGGACGTTCAGATTGAATTTACTGATAGTGTGCTCAAAGTCGAAGGCGAACTGAAATATGAGAACTCTGAAGGCGAAAATAAGCTGGTTGATGAGCTTCCAGAAGGTAAGTTCAGCCGCTCTTTCGAACTGAGCGAAGCAGTTGACCCGGATAAGATTCAGGCATCCATGTCCGATGGCGTTCTAACCATCCGCGTTCCCAAAGTACCCGAGTCCAAGCCGCGGACCATCAAGATAAACATTAAATAATCGTCACTCTGAAGAAAGGCGCTCCTGCAGTAGGGTGGAGCGCCTTTTTCATTTACCCGCATTACCGGTGTACAATTTGGCAATGGATATTCCAGAGTTGGAAAAGGCTCTTGAAGATATTCCCCTGGGAGCGCTGCGTGCGTTTGATACCCTTGGCTCAACCAATGATGAAGCCCTTTCCTGGGTGGATTCCGGCTGCCCGGATTTTTCACTGGTCATTGCCGATGAGCAAACCAAGGGCCGCGGCCGCTTTGACCGCAAGTGGATTACCCGTCCGGGTACCTCCCTTGCGTTCAGCCTCGTCCTCACCCCCTCCCCTGCTCAGGTCACGCTACTGCCGCTTTTCGCTCCGCTCGCAGGTATTGCGATCTGGCAAACTCTGAAAGAGCGTTATTCAATCCAGACCGAAATCAAATGGCCCAACGACATCCTTTTGCACCGCCAGAAGTGTGCCGGAATTCTTGTCGAATCTTCCTGGATCGGACCCACCCTGCGGGGTGTGGTGGTTGGGATTGGCATCAACATCCACCCTGGTTCGGTTCCTCCCCCCAGCAACCAGATGTTCCCCGCAACTTTTCTTGACTCTGTAGCCAGCCGCCCACTCAACCGATTCGAATTGCTCGCTTCTGTTCTCCAGGCCATCAGTTCCTGGAGGCAGAAACTGGGCAGCCAGGAATTCTTTGCCACCTGGCAGGCAAACCTGGCATTTATCGGTGAGAAAGTTGCGGTTGCCCAAACCCCAAAACCGTCTATAATAGGGGTAGTCCAGGGTATTGATCACCAGGGAAGATTAATCCTAAAACAAGCAGACGGAAAATGGGTCTTTATTGATGTGGGCGATGTTCACCTGCGGACAGTGGGTGAAGCCTTGGAAAAGGAGAACGACCATGTTGGATGATTTGCGTAATTCAGTAAAGGATTCTTTTATTGACGAAGAACCGGTGGTGGAGAAGAAAATTGAGAAACCTTTCAGCAATGAACCCAAATTAATCTTCGGCATGTCTGCACCTCAAAGGTTCATTGTTTCTGTCTTTATTCTTCTCATGGTGTTCATTCTCGGTCTCTTTTTACTGATCATCTTTGGCAAGGTGGTCATCCCGGTTTAGCCTTAACCACAAAAGAATAAACGGCAGAGTGAAGAAACTCTGCCGTTTTTGATGTCCATGGAGAGGCGACTTATTCAGTTTGCTCGCTGGATGCGCCGTTTCCATTTCCATTGGATTCTAAGGGCATGCTGACATTTCGCGCCACGGATGCCACCTGGTCGCCTTTCCCCAGGTCCATCACCCGGAACCCGCGCGTACTTCGCCCACTGGTGTTGATCGCCTTCACTTTCAGGCGCAGCATGATCCCGGCAGAAGAGATCAATGAAATCTCGTCCTCATCCTGGACCACGCGTGCTGCCACGATCTCTCCAGTCAAGTCCAGGTGCTTCTGATCGATGGTCATCACGCCGCCAGTGGCCCTGCCCTTCCTGGGATACTCATCCAACGGGGTACGCTTGCCAAAGCCGTTTTCAGTCACGACCAATAATGTGCCATTCTTTTCGAACACTTCCATGTCTGCCAGGCGATCATCTGCCTTGAACTTAATGCCTGTCACCCCGGCTGCGGGACGCCCCATGCTGCGGATCTCGTTCTCAGAGATCTTGAGCGCCTG
>DNOU01000101.1 GCA_003501835.1 Anaerolineaceae bacterium
TGCATCAGTGCAACAGTACCTGACAGCATTGTCAGGGCGCATAAAATGCAAATTCGGGATGACAATGCCATTGAAGTAGATCCGTCCTGATCTACCATTCAATTCGACCTACCCGAACTAAATCTGGAAATCCTCTCCATGCCACAGACCATGATCCGGAGAATGGATGAGCGTGGGTTCGTTGAGTTCCTCATCCTTGTTGGTGGCGGGAACCTCACCCGGGTGAACATGGAGGATCTTTTCCACAGTGTCCAGGCGGTTGAGCAGCGAAATGACCGCATCGCCCAGGGTATCCGGCAGGCGGTCGTGCTCAAGGTCAACGCCGGCCGCCAGGGGGTGGCTGCGAACCACCACCTGACCGGGCACGCCAATGACCACGGAATTGGCAGGCACTGATTTGATGACCACGGCATTGGCGCCGATGCGCGAGTTGTTGCCGACTGTGATTGCGCCCAGCACCTTGGCACCGGCACCGATGACCACTTCGTTACCGATGGTGGGGTGGCGTTTGCCTTTTTCAAGACTCACGCCCCCAAGGGTGACGCCGTGATAGATGGTCACATCATCACCGATTTCGGCAGTCTCACCGATGACCACGCCCATGCCGTGGTCGATAAAGAACCTCTTCCCGATCTTTGCACCGGGATGGATTTCGATGCCGGTAAAGAAGCGCACCAGTTGAGCATTGATGCGTGCCAGCAGTTTAAGCCTGTGTTCCCACAACCAATGTGAAATGCGGTGACCTGCCAGGGCATGCACCCCGGCATAGGTAAGAAGCACTTCCAGGCGGCTTCTTGCGGCAGGATCCCGCTGGAAGACGGTATCCAGTTGATGTTTGGATTGTCTCAGGATAGAATTCATGCTCCCTCCAGCCTGGTGATTTTACTCTGCCAGGTCTGCGTATAGTGCTGTGCTGAGGTAACGTTCGCCAAATGAGGGAATGATCACCACGATCATCTTGTCCTCATTCTCAGGGCGTTTTGCCACCTGCAGCGCCGCCCAGGTAGCCGCACCTGAAGAAATGCCGACCAGCAATCCTTCAGTGAGAGCCATGGTGCGGGCAGTCTTGAAGGCGTCTTCGTTGGTCACCCGGATGATCTCATCGTAGATCTGCGTGTTCAGAGTATCCGGGATGAAACCTGCCCCGATGCCTTGCAATGGATGCGGTCCTTTTTGACCGCCGGAAAGCACGGGTGAAGCATCCGGCTCCACTGCGATCATCTTCACTGAAGGTTTGCGAGATTTCAGCACTTCCCCTATCCCGGTGATCGTTCCGCCAGTGCCCACACCCGCCACCACCATATCCACCTGTCCGTCGGTGTCGCGCCAGATTTCTTCAGCCGTGGTCTTGCGGTGGATTTCAGGATTGGCCGGGTTCTTAAATTGCTGAGGCAAATAATAATGCGGGTCGGAAGCAGCCAGTTCCTCGGCTTTTTGAATGGCTCCCGCCATCCCCAGGCTGCCGGGGGTGAGGATGAGATCAGCACCGTATGCGCGCAGGAGCATGCGGCGTTCCTTGCTCATGGTATCTGGCATGACCAGCAAGCACTTGTAGCCTTTCACTGCGCTGACAAAGGCCAGTGCAATTCCGGTATTCCCGCTGGTCGGTTCAACAATGATCGAATCGGGTTTCAACTTGCCAGACCGTTCGGCTTCCTCTACCATCGCAACCCCGATGCGGTCTTTTACAGAATGAGAAGGATTATAGTATTCCAGTTTCGCTATGACCTGGGCTTTTGCTCCATCAGTGATGCGGTTCAACCTCACCAGGGGTGTGTTTCCCATCAACTCAACAGCATTGTTCGCAATTTTCATCAATTCCTCGATCATTAAAAAGAATCACGGTCAACTTAAATCAAAAGTGGCATCAGCTTTCGTCTGCACAGAACCAATTCTCCCGGAGGATTGAGATTGTGCGGGGAGGCTTTCCGCCACCTGTCGTTGACCGTGTTTTTTTACTTCAGCAGGCGGTGGTCAGTCCAATCCCCGCCTGGGACACATGCAATTGTGAATCATGGTACTCCAATGTATTTAGACTAAATTTATCACATTATAACGGTTCTCCAGGATCTGTCAAGCATTTGGGAAACAGCATTTGGGAAATAGGGGGGAGAATCACCTGATCACAACTTTTCATGGCGGGTTACGTATAGAAAGTAGCTCCATTCATTTGTTGGAGGAATCTATGAACAGCAATTCTCGATCAGCATTGATTGTAGGGATTGTTTTGACCCTGGCAGGGCTTTTCTTCATTGCCGCCCAGGCGATTCCTGGACTTCAAGACCTGGTCAACGCTCAGACCTCCTGGGTGCTCGTCATCGAAGCTGCAGCGCTGCTTCTCTTGATCCTGGGGATCGTCCTGGGGACCCCTGAAATGGCCGTTCCGGCAACAATTGCAGCGGGGATTGGCGGAATCCTTTTCTACCAGGTGACTACGGAGAACTGGACAAGCTGGTCCTACCTGTGGACACTCATCCCCGGCTTTGCGGGAGTGGGGATGTTGATCAGTGCCCTGTTGGGGGCCCGGGAACGATTCCCATGGCGATCTTCTTTTGACACGATCGGCACGAGCCTGATCCTGTTTGCCATCTTCGGGGCAATCTTCGGCGGATTCAAGATGCTTGGTCCTTATTGGCCGCTGCTGCTCGTGGCAGCGGGTGTTCTGCTTGCCATTCGGCAGTTGGTTCGACAATCATGAAGGAGGTATAACTTGAGACGTCCTGGTGTTTTCATTGGTTTGTTTATTGTCCTTTTGGGTGCAGTTCTCCTGGCCATCAATCTTGGGTACGTGAGCAGCCGTATCTGGGGATTCTTCTGGCCAGCCTTGCTGGTGCTTATGGGCGCCTGGATCCTGCTGGCACCGAAGGCATCAGACAAACCATTGGCTGTGGAGCATGCCACCTATTCAGTCGGTGAAGCATCGGAGGGTGAAATTTCCTTCCATTATGGGGCTGGTGTCCTCCATATTGCTGATTCAACCACGGTTGGCGAACTGGCAGGGGGTACTTTCACAGGCGGTGTACTGGCAGACCAATCCATGCGTGGAAGTACAGCGGTCCTGTCACTCAAATTCCCTTCAGACCGCATCATAGGGGGACCATGGGGCAGTCGTGGGAAGGCGATTGAATGGGTGGTGGGGATCAATCCACAACTTCCACTCACCCTGGCACTCCACACCGGCGCCAACGAGCAGATCCTGGATCTGTCCAGGACACAGGTCAAGAATCTGTTGCTGGAAACAGGTGCCAGTCACTCCATGATCACCTTGCCGTCAGCAGCCGGTTTCACCCGGGCGACCATTAAATCCGGAGTCGCGGATGTCAACATTACCGTACCCGAAGGTGTGGCTGCAGCCATTGATGTCCATGCCGGACTTTCCGGGATTAAGGTTAATTCCGAACGCTTCCCCAAAACTGGTGACCATTATCAATCCATGGATTATCTTACCGCCGTCAACAAGGTGGAGATCCACGTGGAAAGCGGTTTGGGATCGGTGAGCATTCAATAATGGAGGCAGGATGAAAAAGAATTCTTCACGCATCATCTTTGGCGCCGCATTGATCCTTCTGGGTGTGCTGCTCTTTCTGCAATCCCTGTTCCACATGGATATCGGCGGATTGGTCATCGCCGGATTCTTTGTGCTGGGCGGTGGCATTTTCTTCTACGTTTTCGGCAACAACACCGAGAACTGGTGGGCGCTCATCCCCGGGTTTACGCTTGCAGGCATTGGCGGTCTGATTGGCATGGATGCATTGATGCCAGAATTCGCAGCCCAGTTTGGCGGAACCTTCTTCCTCGCCATGATCGGTTTGAGTTTCCTGGTGATCTATCTCATTCACCGCGATTTCTGGTGGGCGATCATTCCTGCAGGGGTGCTGTTCACCCTGGCGCTGACCACAGTCGCAGCTCTGTTCAATGACGATTTGGGGGGTGCGGTCTTCTTCCTGGGCCTGGCTGCCACATTTGCCGTGCTCGGTCTGATGCCCATGGGAAAGCAAGACAAGTGGCCCTGGATCCCGGCAGGGATCTGTGCGTTGATCAGTGTCATCATCGCCGCCGGCTC
>DNOU01000202.1:0-743 GCA_003501835.1 Anaerolineaceae bacterium
GGAAAATGACCGCAGGTATATCGCCGTTTTGCACCCAGCCGCTCCGGCGCCTGGTTAAGGATCTCTTCAAGCTGCGGACCGCTCATCCCTGCCTCCACCGTGATGGTTTGATCGATCTCGGAGAAACGCACCACCCGGTTCATATGCCCGCTCAAATCCAGGCATACCCCGCCTTTTACCGCTTCAAATCCACGGGTGACACTGGATCCTCCGCCGTAAATGTAGATTGCCAGGTTCCGATCATTGCAATAGCGAACAATGGCTTCAATTTCAGATTGCGAACGAGGCGCCACAACACAATCCGGAAGGTTTTCGATAATATGTCTCCGCAGCCGCAGCGCATCGATCATGCCCCCGCCGTAGGAACGGTCAATTCGGGTATAAGTATCGGTATGAACATTTTCCGTGCCCACGGTCCTGTTCATAAATTCAAGGTCTCCGGAATCAACAGGAGAAGGGATCTCAATATCCACCTTATCCAGTGCAAGGTCTGTGGGAACGACAAATTCATCACAGCCCATGGAAAAGGTATCCATCAGCATGCGCACCATTGCGCTGTTGGGGTGTTTCGTCACCCCCGGATCGCCCCATTTCAGGAGAGAGCGATAGGTTCCAGCGGGGACTCTTGCTTCATACCAGGGTGGGGAATATTTTGGTTTTGGCATTGGACCTCTCCTGAAAAGTGGTTCAAAGTTCCTGAAGGGTTCGGGGCGTAAAATGAGGCATGGATCTGACGATAGCGT
>DNOU01000202.1:788-2278 GCA_003501835.1 Anaerolineaceae bacterium
GTCATCCAGGTGGATCACCCCTCCGTGCCGGGCGTTATACCTCATCTCGCTCCACAGATGGGATGATTCCCCGATTGTAGAATTTTCGCCTTCCGCTGCTTCCTGGAGTAGAAGCGATAGTTCCATGCCATACCGTCCGAGAAGAGTGGACTTTGTGCTTTCGCTCAAGTCAGACACCTCCTGCAACTCAGGCAGGGGTTCAAAAAAAGGTCTTCTTCTCCCAAAGTCCGGTTTGCCAGGCAATGATAAAGCTGCCTGTCTCAGGGCTTCTTCAGCCATGATTCGGAAGGTGGTTAATTTGCCCCCGGTAACGGTGATCAGACCTTCTTCCTGAAGCACCACGTGCGCTCTGGATTCTTTCGATGGATCTGCCTTTCCGGTATTGATGACCGGCCGCAAGCCGGAAAAAGTGGAGAGGATATCCCCTCGATGAATTTCTGCGCCTGGGAAGATGGCATTGGTGACCTCCAGAATGTATGCAATCTCTTCCCCGGAGATGAAGGGCTCGCCCTGATCGATTGGATGACGATGGTCCAGATCAGTGGTTCCCACCACCGATTTACCTTCCCAGGGAATGGCGAACATGGCTCGATGATCCCTGGGATTGATCATGGTGACGGCAAATGGCAAAGGAAGTCTTTCCCGGGGAAAAATCAGGTGCGACCCGCGTAGCAGGCGCAATTTTGGAGCAGATCCGACCTGCGCCCGTATTTCATCGCCCCAGGGACCTGTGGCGTTGATCACCACCCGGGCACGAATTTCTTTTTCCGGTAGACCACTCACCTGATCCGTCAGACGAACACCGCAGACCCTGCCAGTCTGATTCCTGAGCAGTGAATTCACCCTGGCATAACTCAAAGCTGACCCACCCGATCGAACCCCCTGGCGGATGAGATTGAGGACCAGGCGGGAATCATCGACCTGGGCATCGTAATACAGGTACCCTCCACCAAGTTCAGGAGTTTCCAGGCAGGGCAAGGCATTCAACAAACCTGCCCTCGAAAGATGGGAGTGATTCCATTTGGGAGCCATCAGATCATAAATGACCACACCCAGGGCAAACTGGTCTCTGACATGCCTGTCCTGGTAATAGGGCATGAGACAGCCAAGCGGGGTGACCAGTTGGCGAGCTTCCCGAAGCATCCATTCCCTTTCGTGGACTGCCTCCCGGGTCACACCAAACTGCCTGTTGCGAAGGTAGCGAATTCCTCCGTGCACCAGCTTGGAGGAACGGCTCGAGGTACCGAAAGAAAAATCGCTGGCATCCACCAGCAACGTTTTCAAACCCTCAGCCACCGCTCGTCTGAAAACACCCGCTCCAGTGATCCCTCCACCAATGACAAGGATATCCCACTCCCGATCCAGTTCAGACCAGACCTGCTGCCGCCAACCCTTTTCCCACATGGATCACCTCGATAAATTCGTCAGATTCCCTTACCGGCTGCCAGTTTCCAAAGATCAATGCTCTCAAGCATCACCTGATGCACCAC
>DNOU01000202.1:2327-2568 GCA_003501835.1 Anaerolineaceae bacterium
AGAGATCACCAAAACCGTTCAGGATCAGGGTGAATATGGGGTTACCTGAAAGGATGGTCAATTGCCTGTGAAGCAGAAAATCCCTCCGGCTGTATTCAGCAGGGGAATCCTCCACATCGGCAAGGTCCTCAAGCATCTCTCGAACCTGGCCCTCTTGATTTCTGATTGCCAACACTGTGTATTCCGGTGCCAGCAGCAGCCGGATCTGAAGCAGCTGGGTGACAAAATCCAGATTCATCAA
>DNOU01000057.1 GCA_003501835.1 Anaerolineaceae bacterium
ACGTGGATGGAGGGGATATCGCGGATGATGCGGTTGACGCGGCAATATCGCGGAATGGTGGTCTTGAGATCAGCCACCAGCTGGATCAATTCCTCTGTGGTGTATGGGGTGTACTCTCCGCGCTGCCAGTACTGGTAAAGCTCAGCGCTCTCCAGCAGCTGGGTGGGATAGATCTTGATCTCATCGGGGGCGTAGCCTTCCTGCCAGAGGCGCGAAAAGTCCGCGCGGTCGGATGCAGGTGTGGCACCCAGCAGATTGGGCATCCAGTGCAGCACGATTTTGAAGCCTGCAGCGCGAAGGAGGGTAGTGGCATGCAGTGTATCGGCGGCGGTGTGCCCGCGTTGATTCAGCTCCAATACACGGTCATTCAAGCTTTGCGCGCCCATCTGCACCTTGGTCACGCCCAGCTGACGCAGCCACACCAGTTCATCTGCGCTGATCTCATCAGGGCGGGTTTCGATGACCAGTCCCACGTTGCGGTGTGCTGTGGTCTCGTTGATGATCTGCGCGGCGTGAAGTTTCTTCAGGTCCGGCGCTCCGGATGCGTGGTCCGATGGTTCCTCGCCAGGAGATGCTTCATTCCCATTCATGGCATCAAAACAGCGCCGGATAAACCACTCCTGGTAATCGCGGCGGTAGCTGCTCCAGGTGCCGCCCAGGATGAGGCATTCGATCTTGTCTGTGGGGTGACCCACGGCGTTGTACTCAGTGATCCGCGAACTGACCTGCTCGAAGGGATCGAACCTGTTTTGAAAAGCGCGGGCTGCCCCTGGTTCATCCTTAAGGTAGCTCTTGGGCATCTGGTTTTCAGTGGGGCAAAAAATGCATTTTCCGGGGCAGGGATACGGTTTGGTCAACACGGTGACGGTGGTCACCCCCGAAAGGGTGCGCACCGGCTTCATGCGGATGGAAGCCAGAAAGTCGGGATTTTCCTCCCAGGCTCCGGAATCGATCAGCTCGCGGTAAGCAGCCACCAGCATATGCTTGGCAAGCAAACCGCCGTCTGACAGCGGATGATCCCGCAGGGCGCGGTCGAGTTTTCGCCCGTCACGCACCTCTTGCAGGACGATCTTTGCCAGGCTCATTTGCTCCGACGTATAAATTCGTTTCTTGCGCCAGTTCTCAGGATCCATGGGCTTCATATGCACGGTTATAATGGAGGAGATGAAAGATCAGGTGGCTGAACAATTATTTGACCTTAATTGTCTATTTTACCAGAGTTTCGGCAGGGCTTTTGCCGAGACGCGGAGACGTATTCAACCAGGTGTGCGGCGGGTGCTGCGCGAGTGGGCGGCCAATGGTCACTGGTTGGACCTGGGGTGTGGTAGCGGTGTCCTGGCGGTGGAGTGGGTGAAGGCGGGCTTTCAGGGCAGCTACCTGGGCGTGGACTTCAGCCAGCCGCTGCTGGAGGAAGCCAACCGCAACCTGGCTGCATTTGCTCTCCCGCATGACTTGAATATCCGCTTTGAGTATGCTGATCTGCGCTCAGATACATGGGTGGAAATTCTGCATGGGGTTTTGCTGGATGGCGCGATGATGTTCTCCGTACTGCATCACATTCCCGGTGCGGAAAATCGCCTCCAGATCCTGAAGAATGTTCACAGGTCGCTCAAGCCTGGTGGAATGTTCATCCACTCTGAGTGGCAATTTCAGAACAGCCCCAAACTGATGTCACGGATCAAACCGTGGAGCCTGGCAGGGATCGATCCAACCGAACTGGAGGAGGGTGACACGCTGCTGGACTGGCGTCATGCGGCAGCCGGACAGGAGGAAAACCAGGGGCTGCGCTACGTGCACCTCTTTTCTCGCCAGGAGTTGGAGCAGCTGGCGGGGGATGCCGGATTCAACATTGAGCAGGAATTCGTCTCTGACGGAGCCGGTGAGCGGCTGGGATTGTACCAGTTGTGGCTCAAGTGCTGACCAGGGCAATCATTCCTCGTCTTCCAACAATCTCCGCACCGCGATCGGATCCAGGCTAAAAACGCTGGCATCCTGTTTGAGCTTCTCATGCAATTGTTCCATATGATAGCTGACTGTTCGGCGCGAGATGCCCAGGGTGATGGCGATTTCGGCATTGCTGAACCCCACAGATTTCAGCTCCAACACCTGGCGTTGACGGCGGGTAAGGCGCGTTTTCAACGGTGACAGGCGGGGAGGACGTCCGCGTTTGACTGCCGGAGCCACCACCACCGTGTTTCCCAATTGGTTGGCAGTCAGCTTGAGGAAGGGGGCATCGCGCAGCAGCGGGAGGGGTCGCAGCCCCGAGTTGATGGCTGCCGTNNAGCTGGCGGGGCGTGATTTCAACCTCCACCTGCACCACGGTCAAATCATCGGGCAAAAAAAGCAAACGCGTCATGGTTCATTCTCGCATTCATACCGGGTAAGGAATCCCCCCTTTGAGTGAATAGAAATTATTTTCTATAATTATCGCACTGGAAACATGAATTGTCAATGAAACTTGCAAAAATAAAAACCCGGCTTCGAGACATCGAAACCGGGTGGATGCTTCGTGACCAGATCCTAAAACGGACCGA
>DNOU01000015.1 GCA_003501835.1 Anaerolineaceae bacterium
ACGCTGCTTTCCAGGTTGCTTACCTCGCGCATCAGCTTCCAGGTGACCCGGCAGCCAGAAATACCTGTTGAGCCTGTGCACCTGGGACGCGGTATTTCGGTCGCGGCAGGTGTTTTGCTGGGATTGCTGGTTGCGATCCTGTTGCTGGTGCTGGGTCTCCCTCGCCACCGTTCACCGGAAAAGTAAAAGTGATCTCCAAGATCGCCGCAAAGCTCACCTGGCTTTTTTGGGTCATGCTGGTCATAGTATTGCCGATCACTACATTTCCGCTGGTGATGAAACTGACCGGTTCCAGCTCAGTAGCCCCAGCTTCATTGTTATTCTTACTCCCACTGGTGGTGATCGCTGTACCCCTGGCAGTTGCACAAAAGAACCGGCAGCCGGTTCAGTTGAAAGCTGTTCTGGTCTTTTTTATATTCGCCATCGCCACAATTGCCATGGCTTTCCTGCGTCCACTCCCGGATTATAAGGATCAATCCCTGGTCCGCGCGGCACTTGAGGGAGTGGTTACATTAATTCTGGGGCTGTTCTTTTACCTGGTGGCTGTGCTGATTCCCAATAAACCCGGCAGGATTGATACCACATTGCGCATCCTCAATTGGTCCGGCCTGGGATTAGTGCTGGTGTCGATCCTCCAGGTCGCTACCAGTCAGTACCTGCCTGCGGTTTTCGATCAGCTTGAAATCTTCAGGCCGTTCTTCTCCCCCACTCGCATCCTCACGGACCGAATGCTTGGGTTCGCGTCCGAGCCTTCCTGGCTGGCGCACATGTTGAACCTGGTCTACCTGGCTTACTGGCTGGCAGCAGTGTATACCCGCAAGAGTGTGCATCGTTTCAAATTGGGGGTGTTTATTTTTGAAGATTTACTGCTGGCGTTAGGGGTACTTACACTGGTGGGCTCACTCTCACGCGGTGGATTGATGGCGTTCATGATGGTGATCGGCTTTATCTTCTTGCTGCTCAATTTCCGCCTCATCGCATGGATCGTCAGAAAATACACTGGTCGACGCAAGGTTCTCACCACCGCTGGCGTCAGCCTGGTACTGCTCATTGTTTATCTCGGGTTGATCATCTCTGCGCTGTGGGGATTCAGCCGGATCGATCCCCGCATGGAAGAGGTATTCCAGTTTTCGAAAGATAAACCCAACCCCTTGCTTGCCTATGCGGATAACCTCCAATTTGGCGAACGGGTCATCTATTGGCAAACTGGTTGGAACATATTTAATGATCATCCCGTCATTGGGGTGGGTGTTGGCCTCTCAGGCTTTTACTTCCCGCAATTCCTGCCAGACGTCGGCTGGGAACTGGTAGAGTCACGAAAATTACTGTACCAGTACGCTGGTTTGATGAATATTAAGAACCTCTGGTCAAGGTTGCTGGCGGAAACCGGTATCGTGGGATTCGCGTTATTTGTGAACTTCCTGGTGCTGTTTGGTTTCACTTCCAGCCAGATGGTCAGGAGAGGTGTCGGAAGGCGGAGAACGCTTGGCTTTATGGGTTTGTTCATGCTGGTCGCATTGATTGCCGAGGAGTTCAGCGTGGATAGCTTTGCATTGCCTTACCTTTGGTTCACAATGGGATTGGTGACCGCAGCCTGGAAATGGTACGACCCCGCGCCCGGTGAAGTGCATGGATAGATCCGAAAAAACCATCCTGCTCGTGCTGGTGAGCCTGTTGCTGGTCGCCTGCTGCCTGCTCGTGCTGTGCGGGGGCATCTTTTACCTGGTTACAGGAGGTCTCGGCTTCTTTTCGCAGGGCGTGGACCTGCGTAAATCTCCGACACCTGAAGCGGTTTTCCTCCCAACCCCGACCGTCACGTCTCCTACCCCTACCGTGGGGGGGAGCGACTCACAAGGTGAGGGCGGGGTGTGGGTCATTGAGGAATTTTCTGATACGCTAACAGCATTGCAGAATGCCCAGATCCCAAGCGCTGACCTGGTATACCTCGCGGAGCGTTACGAGGGAAAAACGGGTATCCCGCTGCAATTGACCGCTGAGCCGGTCGCGTATCGCCTGGGAGACCGCCTTGATTTTTTCAAGCTTAATGTGGATACCAATACCACAGAGCTCGTGACGGCAGTCCTGCGCTATGCCTCAAACCGGGTGTACTTCTGGGTGGAAGATGGGCTGAACGTGAGCAGCAGCGAGATCAACCGGGTGCTATCCGAATTTGAATCCAGGATTTATCCCACCAACCAGGAGTTCTTCGGCCAGGAGTGGATGCCGGGAGTGGATAACGACCCGCATGTGTATATTTTGTACGCAAGTAATATGGGCACCAATTTAGCCGGGTACACCGCTTCCACTGATACGGTAGTGCCGCAGGCGCATGAGTATTCCAACGCTCATGAGATGTTTTACATTAACTCGGATGTGCAAACCTTATCCGATCCGTACACACTCAGCGTGATGGCACATGAACTTCAGCACTTGATCCACGGCTACCATGACCCGAACGAAGATCTATGGATGAATGAAGGCTTTTCAGAGCTGGCCACCCTGTTGAACGGCTACAACGCGGGTGGTTTCGACAACATCTTTGCCTTCAATACCGATGTCCAACTGAATGACTGGTCAGTCATTCCGAGCGTGAATAATTCCCATTACGGAGCGAGCTTCCTGTTCGTCACTTACCTGTTGGAACGGTTTGGCGAGGATTTCACCAAAGCACTGGTGGCAGACCAGTTGAGCGGGTTTTCGAGCATCGATCACATCCTCTCAGCCTTCGACCACAAGGACTCCGAGACCGGGGACTCACTTTCAGCGGATGACGTTTTTATGGATTGGACGATCACCAATTTTATGAACGATGAGGGTTTCGGAGATGGGCGCTACGTCTACCGGATCTACCAGGAGGCTCCCAACGCGACAGTCACCGAGACCCTGGTTGAATGCAGCAATGTTCAACTTGACCGCAAGGTCCATCAGTACGGTACGGATTACTTCCGGTTGGCGTGCGCGCAGGATGGGTTTGACCTGAAGTTTTCAGGCGCGCAGACTGTGGCGGTGCTACCGATTTCGACTGGCGCCAGTCGTTTCATGTGGTCAAATCGCGCTGATGCCTCAGTCACCCGCCTGTCGCGCGAGTTTGATTTCACGAAGGTGACGGGTCCGATCATGCTGGAATATAATGTGTGGTACGACCTTGAGTCAGATTACGACTTTCTCTATCTCATCGCCTCGCAAGAGGACCGGTCAGAGCGCATCCTTCACACCCCCTCCTGTTCGCTCTCTGATACCACCGGCAACAGCTTTGGCTGCGGGTACAACGGGTCATCCTACGGGTGGACCACTGAGCAGGTCGATCTCTCCGAATTCGCCGGCAGCAAGGTCACGCTCAGTTTTGAGTATGTGACAGATGAAGCCGTGACGGGCGAAGGATTCATTATCGACAACATCCGGATCGCGGAGATCGGCTACCGTACCGATTTCGAGCAGGACGCTGGCGGGTGGAAGGGCGAGGGGTTTGTGCACATCAACAACATCCTGCCGCAGACTTTCCTGGTGTCAATCATCGATACCTACAATGATGTTCTGGTCGGCAAGTATGTGCTCGATAGCGGCGACAAGCTGCAGTTGCACCTGGAGT
>DNOU01000006.1 GCA_003501835.1 Anaerolineaceae bacterium
ACCGTCTTTGCCATGGAACCCGGACTCTATTATCCGGAAAAGGGAATGGGCGTAAGGATTGAAGACACTTATACCGTGGATGAAAACGGCAGATTCGAAGTGCTTGTGGAATACCCAAGAGACCTGGTATTGCCGCTGAAAGGTTAGTTTTGCATTCCCCTCAGGGTTTATGGTATAAGAACCTTATGACATTGAACAAGATCGTTCCGATAAAGTCAACCGCCCGAATTCTGGGCATCGAAAGTTCGTGCGATGAAACTGCTGCTGCGGTGATCGAAAACGGGCGCAGCATGCTTTCCAATGTTGTGGCTACGCAGATTGAGATCCACAAGAAGTATGGAGGTGTCTTCCCGGAGGTGGCTTCACGTCAGCACATCCGTACAGTGTATGCCGTGATCGAGCAGGCACTGCAGCAAGCTCACCTTGGCCTGGCAGATATCGACGCCATAGCCGTCACCCGCGGTCCCGGTTTGGCAGGTTCGCTGGTGGTGGGCATGAACACAGCCAAAGGTCTGGCGCTGGGGAGAGGTATTCCCCTTATTGGTGTCAATCACCTTGAAGGTCACATCTATTCATCCTGGGTTTATTCATCCGAAGTGGTCAAACCGCCGCCAGCTCCGCAGTTCCCGCTCATGGCGCTGCTCGTGTCGGGTGGGCACACCGAACTCAACCTGATGGAAGATCACCTGCAGTACCGGCGGTTGGGTGCCACCCTGGACGACGCAGCCGGCGAAGCTTTCGACAAAGTTGCCCGCTTGCTTTCTCTTTCCTATCCAGGTGGACCTTCCATTCAAAAAGCAGCCGAGGATGGAGATCCTGCAGCGTTCAACTTCCCGCGCGCCAAAATGGACGATTCATGGGATTTCTCCTTTTCCGGTCTCAAGACCGCGGTGATGAGGGTGGTGCGCAAGCTTGAGGAAGAACACCGTCCCATCCCTGTAGCCAACCTTGCTGCCAGCTTCCAGGCGGCTGTTGTGGACGTGCTTTTTTTGAAGACCATGAAAGCAGCCGAAAAATTCGGAGCGAAGGAGATCGTGGTGGCAGGAGGCGTATCTGCCAATCGGGCTTTGCGGGATGCGTTCAAACAAAAGGCGCATTTGCCAGTGCATATTCCGCCACTTGCGTTGTGCACCGACAACGGTGCCATGATTGGCTCTGCAGGATATTTCCACTACAGCCTCGGTCGCAGCGATCCGCTCAACCTGGATGTTCTGCCCACCTGGCCGCTTTCTTAATGTAACCTCCTCTCACGGATTGCATCTAGTGGATAAGAGCAAGATCACTGAGACAGAGATTTCGATCGACAAACTGATCGCTCAGGATCGTGATGAACTTGCGCGTTTTGTAGAGGTTTATTCGCCGCGGATTTATCGTCTGGCGATGAAGATCCTTAACAATGAACAGGATGCCGAGGATGTTCTCCAGGAGACATTCATCAAGGCAATTCATGCGATTAGCGGATTCGAGGGAAGGTCTTCACTTTCAACATGGCTTTACCGCATCGCCACGAATGAAGCTTTGATGCTGCTGCGCAGGCATTCACCTGGAACCGTGTCGATTGACACGCCTGCAGAAGAAGATGAAGAAGACCAGGAGGCGCTGCAGATTGTCGACTGGTCCAACCAACCTGAGGTCAAATTGTCTGCAAAAGAGGTCAGACTCCAGATTAATGAAGCAGTTTCCCGGTTACCCCTGGGGCAGCGTGAAGTCTTCGCATTGAGAGAAATCGAGGGATTGTCTGTGAAAGAAACAGCCGAGATCTTGAATGTAAGCGAAAGCGTGGTCAAGACGCGGCTGCTGCGTGCAAGGATGAGACTTCGCCAGGTTTTGAATGATTATTTCATCGAACGTCAGAAACGTGAGGTGACAGATGACTGAAAATGGCGATTGCTGCGATTATTGTGCGATGATCTCGGAATTCATCGATGGTGAACTCCCGCCGGATCTGTGTGCCCTTCTGGAAGAACACCTGGCGAGCTGCGACAACTGCACGATCGTACTGAACACCATGAAGAAAACCATTGAACTCTACCGGGAAGATGAAGGCATTGAAGATCTTCCTGAAGGTGTAAAGCGCAGGTTATTTACAACATTGTCGCTCTCCGATTACCTCCCGAAGTAAGTCACTTTTTCCCTCTATTTTCATCGTAATAAAGGTATGGTGCGATCTGTCTTTTGACATGATCGGAGTTTTTGACGTTTCTCAAGGAGTAACATTCATGGAAAAATATCTGGAACAATCTTTGCAGGAAGACTTGAAGAAAATTTTTGCGAACCTGGTTCATCCGGTTAAGATCATCTATTTTTCGACAAAGGAAAAATGCGCTTATTGCACCGAGATCAGCGAGCTACTGGGCGAGGTGACCGATCTTTCGGAGAAGCTCCTGCTCGAGACTCACGATATCAATGAAGATAGCCTTCTGGCGAAGAGATACGATGTGTCCGAAGCCCCGGTTTTCATCATCACCGGGATGAATGGAGAGCGTGAACTGGATTACAGGATCCGTTTTTACGGTATGCCGGGCGGGCATGAATTCACGTCGCTCATTAATGACCTGTTGATCGTCTCACATCAGGATTCTGGGCTGCAACCGGAAACCCGTCAATTCCTGGCAAGCCTTGAACAACCGGTGCATTTGCAGGTGTTCGTCACGCCCACCTGCCCGTATTGCCCGCAGGCGGTGGTGCTGGCGCACCAGATGGCGCTGGAAAGCACCAGGGTCACTGCAGACATGATCGAAGCGATAGAATTCCCTGATTTGGCCAACCATTTCAATGTATCCGGTGTGCCGCATACTGCCATCAATCTGGGTGCCGGAACCATCATTGGCGGTGTACCTGAAGAGGCTCTGGTGTCTGAGATCAGGAAATCTTTGGCGGTATAATAGAAAAAAGGGATTTTGGAGGAACTGCATGGATGCAAAAGTAACATGGGCCGGGGGCATGACCTTTGATGGGGCGGCAGATTCGGGTTTCCAGGTAAAGATGGATACATCGGTTGAAAGTGGCGGCTCAAATAGCGGTGTTCGCCCCATGGAACTGGTGTTGATTGCCCTGGGTGGCTGTACTTCGATGGATGTGGTGCCTATTCTGAAAAAAAAGCGTCAGGAAGTGAACGCCTTTGAAATTCGCATCCACGGTGATCGGGCGGAAGAGCATCCGCATGTGTATACCCATATCACTTTGGAGTATGTCGTCACGGGTCATAACATTGATCAGGCAGCTGTGGAGCGTGCCATTGAATTGAGCGAGACCAAGTATTGTTCAGTGATGGCGATGCTTCGAAAGAGTACCGAACTGACCACCCGATACACGATCATCGAAGGATAACTCCGATTTCAAAACATCATCAAGGCTGTCCGAATGGACAGTCTTGATTTTTATTTCCGA
>DNOU01000064.1 GCA_003501835.1 Anaerolineaceae bacterium
TAAACTTTCGAGAAAAACCCTTCGCGACAATCGCGAAGGGTTTCTTTTTAAAATTCACTGGGGAGAATGGAAAACCGGGTATGCTGCCTTTGTGCCGGGAGCCATTCATAATCCACATTAATCACCCTGGCACTGCCAGGCCCGCGCCAGAGAGCTCTCAGCAGTTCGTTCAGGTTCGCTTCAGAACCTTCTGCGAAAACCTCCACCTGATCTTCGTGGCGGTTGCGCACCCATCCCGCCAGGGCATGACTTTCGGCGAAGTTGTGGACAAAGTAGCGAAATCCCACCCCCTGGACATGTCCATCAATGATCGCATGCAATGCCTTGATTTCATCAGTTTCCATCCATCACCTGTTGCGGATCATCATCACTTCTGGAAAGAGAAAATCAATTATTCGATTCGGTTTTGTCTGCTGGAGAATCAAACTTCTTTTGCATTTCAGGTGGTTCAATTTCCAATAAGTCGAGCTCGCCACCCAGGTTGCTAAGCTCGATATTCTCCAGCGCCCTGTCGAGCATATCGATCTCCTCGTCGTCCCTCGCTTCTTCCACAAGCGATTCGAGCCTGGCCTTGGCTTCATTCCCACCAATCTGAGAAATCGCCCAGATCAAAGCTAACCTGAGGTCAGTGACTTCTTCCTCTTCTTCCAGCAATTCGAGCAGTTTTTCCAGGGAATCCTGAAGTTCGAGCTCGCCTGCTGCGCGGACAGCTTCATACTGTACTTCCAGATCAGGTGATTCGAGCATTCCCATCACAAGATCTGCCCAACGCTCATCGGCTGAGCGACCCATGGCATATAAGGCGCTGGCTTTCCATAAAATATCCTTGGAATCAAAAGCTTCCTGGATCAACTTGTGAACCTTGGGGTTGCTTGAATACCCCAGTGACTCCAGGGCACGCCGTCGGATGGATGGCAGATCATGTCCTGTGGCAACGTCAAATAGATTTTGGAAATTCGCGATTCTCAAGGTATCTGGAAGATTCTCCAATTCACCGCGCAGTACAAAGACTCCGAGGTGCGCAGCAGCTGCAGCGCGCACAGTCTCGTCACTATCGCTCATCATCATTTCGGTCATGGCAGGCAGGAGGTGGACTGCATCACATTCGCCGAGGAGCCGGATCGCCATCACCCTGATGGAGGGGTCAGGATCGTTGAGGATTGCCAGGGCAAATTCGTCAAAATTGACCAGGGTGTCCTCATCTGCCAGTTCTGTCAAACCTTTGAGGAGCGCTTGCTTCAGTTTCAAATCCACTTCCGGCCAGACCTGCTTGAGATCACGTATATCGCGTGTGGAAAGGTCAGAAAGCCGGTGCAGCAGGCGTTCAGGAAACGGTTGACCGGGGTTTTGCAACGCGCTGAGTACCTGGGCAAAACTGGGGATTTTCGTGTTTTCGTTCATCGTACAACTCTTTCTAAGGAATCACGATGGGGTTCACAATGTCATTGACAACCAGCACCACCATCAGCACCATCAATAAGGCAAACCCGATAAAATGGACTGCATTTTCAAGTTGCGGTCTAACCTTTTTCTTAAAGAACATTTCCGGGAGCAAGAAAAGGATGTGCCCGCCATCCAGTGCCGGGATTGGCAAGAGATTCGTATAGCCAAGAGCGATGGAGATGACTGCCACAAAGTAGAGGGTGTTCAATCCGGCATTTTGCGGGTTCGCAGCAGCCTGGGCTCTGTCCTCGGTTTGAACTCTGGAGAAGATGTCATAAATGCCGACTACGCTGACCAATCTGCCTTCCTCCGGTGAGATTTGTCCTTTGATCATTTGGTAAGGCAGCAGGATCAACTGTTTTCCCTGATCGAGTGTGGATTGGGCAGCGATGGGAATCGCTTGCAGGAAATTTGTGGGTACAACCGGGTTGGTGATGACCACACCCAGGGCACCTTCTCCCTGGGGTGGATTTGCCCTCGGCGTCATCTTGACGGTCAATACTTCCCCGTTGCGGAGCACGGTGACTTCAATCTCATGCCCCAGATTTGCGGAGACCACCTGTGATACGACTGAAATGTTCGTGATCTCGACCTTGTTAATGGATTTAAAGGTATCGCCGGATTGGAGACCCGCCAATGCCGCAGGGCTGCTGGCTGCCACCGATTGGATTTCCACCCTGGAGTAGTCAGGCATGCCTGTACGGGTAAAAAGTACAGCCAGCAGGATCAGCCCGAGGAGCAGGTTCATGATTGGGCCGTTCATCAATACCGCAAACCGCCTCCACGGATTGGCAGCGGCAAATGAGCCCGCTTCCATTGTTTCGCCTGTCTCACCCTTCATTCTGACAAAACCGCCGAAGGGAATCCAGTTCAGTGAGTAAATGGTGCCTTTGCGGGTGAAGAGCTTGACCATCCTCGGTGGATATCCAAATCCGAATTCCTCGACATCAATGTTATTGATGCGGGCCATGATGAAATGTCCCAGTTCATGCAAGAAAACCAGAACGCCGAAGAGCAGGGCGAATTCGAGAATTGTGATAAACGTGTTCAATTTTCTTTTCCTTTTTTTGTTTCAGCCTTCATCAACAGGAAGGTCTGATCATTTGATTTCCATTCGACATTATCTTACTTCAAAACTGCCGGACCACCCGGCTGCGAAAGAAGGACTTCTTTGACCTCTGGTATGCCTGAAAGTCGTTTAGCCACTGAGGCTGCGGCAGAGGTTTCACAAATGACGTGGACATTCGGCCCCGCATCCACTGATGCTGCAACTGGCAGGCCTGATTTTCGCCACGCGATCACTGTTTTGAGCAGCTGCAACGTGGCAGGGTTCCAGTAAAACAGGGGAGGGGTCGAGGTCATCATCACGGCATGCATCATGGTGCTGTCGAGTTCTATAATCTCTGCGAGCTCTGCAAAATCGCGCTTCTGAATGGCTTCCCGGCAGATTTCCAACCGGCGTTCAGCATCTTCCACCCGGGCAGCCTGAAGCGGACTTGTTTTTGCCAGAGAATGCCCCTCAGTTGAACCGATTTTCTTGTGATCAGGTTCGAGGATGGCGATGCAATCTGTCAAATCCCAGAATTCAGGCGAGGCAATCGAAAACGCGAATGAATCGCGGTCATTTGAACCTGCAGTCCACTCAACAAAACCTCCAGGGATGGAGCGGCAGGCAGAACCCGAACCCCGCCGGGCAATCCTGGACAGGTCCTTTTCGCCCATTTGAAGCCCCAGAGCAGTGGTGGCAGCCAGGGTGAGGGCGGCAAATGCGGAGGCAGACGAGGCTATTCCGGAGCCGGTGGGAAAGTTGTTCTCTGAGAGGATATGAGCATGGATCGCCAATCCGCGAATGCCCCGTACCAGGTTGAGGTGTGTGGTCACACGTTTCAAGAATTGCCCTCCCTGGCGAACCCCGTTCAGATCCAATATATCCTCAGGCAGATGGGAGTCAAACGTCACACGGGTCTGGGTGGTCAGACCTCCCAGGTTCATGGAGATGGATCCGTTGGATGGAAGGCGGAGAGGATCATCCTGGTTTCCCCAATACTTGATGAACGCGATATTCGGGTGGGCAGTAGCGGTTGCGGTCAATGTGGTCATAAACTTCCTCTTTTGCCAAGTCTACCATGAACGGGTTGGAAAGACATGAAAGCTTTGTTAGCGTTTCATATGAGATTTCCATTCCACCCTCAAGTTGTTCTTTCTCCAAAAATCACGCTCTGCTTAAATTGAAAAGAGCCATACTTCGCAATCCGTTCAATCGTATGGAAATATTCTTTAACTTACCCGATTCAACTTATTGAATTTGGTTACCTGACTTGTTACAATGAATATGATCAAATTATCTGTGTGACAATTGAATCATAGCTGCTTCGACGTTTGCTCGTCCCAAAATTCTGGACTAGGAGATTAACTATGGAACTCGGAGGGTATGCTAATAAGATCGCTCATGTGGATTTGACTGCCGGTACGGTGGAATTCAAACCGATTCCTGAGGACTGGCTAAGGAAATACATTGGCGGTCGCGGTCTGGGGGTACGCTATGTTCTTGAGGCAGGTCCAAAGGTGGATCCGCTGGGACCAGACAACATTCTGTGTTTTATGAATGGTCCAATGACGGGCACGGAAGCCAACATGAGCGGACGGATGGCGATCGTTACCAAATCGCCGCTCACTGGTACAGTGACAGACAGCCATCATGGTGGCTGGAGTGCAGCCCGCATGCGTTGGGCCGGGTATGATGGCTTGATCTTTAAAGGCAAGTCACCCAAACCTGTTTATGCCTACCTGCATGATGGTCAATTCGATCTCCTTGATGCTTCCGACCTCTGGGGCAAGGGTGTACATGAGACGATCCAGCATTTCAAAGACCTTTATGGCGAAAAAGATCTGTCGGTGATCGCCATTGGACAGGGCGGAGAGAATCTGGTCAAGTTCGCCTGTTGGATTAACGAGGATGATCGGGCTAGCGGACGAGGCGGTACCGGCTGTGTAGGCGGCAGCAAGAACCTGAAGGCTGTTGTGATCAAGGCTGAAAAGGTGATGCCCAAGCCTGTGGATCACGATAAATGGAAAGCCGCCCATCAAAAAGCCCTCAAGGAGTTGATGGACGAGAGGGTGGTCACATCACCACGCAAAGGCGGACTCTCGGTCTACGGTACCAATGTTCTCATGAACATGACCAACGTGATTGGAGGACTGCCAACGAAGAACTCTCAGCTGACTGCGTTTGGTGACAAGGCTGAATTGATCGGCGGCGAATATGTCAATGCCAATATCCTGGTCAGCAATCCCACCTGTCATGCCTGCCCGGTTGCCTGCAAGAAGGAAGTGGAAATCAAGGAGGGACCCTGGAAAGGCATTCGCATGGAATCCGTGGAATACGAACCAGCCTGGGCTTTCGGCGCCAATTGCTACAATGCTGATATTAACACTGTCGCCAAGCTGATTGATCTTTGTAATGATTTCGGCGTTGATGCGATTGAAGCAGGAAATGCCTTATCGACCTACATGGAAGCCAGTGAAAAAGACCTCACCATGGGTGATGAAAAACTGGACTGGGGAGATATCCATGGAATGGTGGACCTGCTGATAAAGATCGCCTTAAGGCAAGGCGTTGGCGACAAGATCGCTGAAGGTCCTGCCCGCTATGCCAAGATGATCGGACACCCTGAAATTTCAATGTCAGTCAAGGGTCAATCCATTCCTGCATATGACCCGCGTGGAATCAAGGGCATGGGGCTTGGATATGCCACCAGCAATCGCGGTGCGTGTCACTTGCGCGGTTATACTCCTGCAGCAGAGGTTGTGGGCAATGTTTTGGGTCCTTCCACAGTTTCAGATCCTCTGGAATGGAAGGGCAAGGCAGAAATGAACGTGATCTTCCAGAACGTCCATGCTGTGACTGACTGCATGGATATGTGCAAATTCGGAACATTCTCCGAATCACTCGACTCTTATGCAGCCCAGTATGAAGCTATGACTGGCATCCCGGCAGATGCTGCCCTGCTGCTGAAGGTAGGAGAGCGCGTATATAATCTGGAACGTTACTACAATAACCTGGCTGGGCTTGGCGAAGGGAGTGATACCCTTCCCAAACGGTTCACAGAGGAAGCTTCCACTGAACCGGGCTCGAAGGGGCAGGTTTGCGAATTGGCAGAAATGCTGCCTGAATATTACAAAATCAGAGGATGGGAGAACGGCGTCGTTCCTGAAGCCAAACTCAAGGAGCTCGAGATCATCTAGTCGATTCCAACCCTGTAGCCTACTCCCGATGATCTAACACAGGGGCTGCACAGAATCAGGTGCAGCCCCGGATTTATCCCCCACCCACCGCAGGAAACACGCTGATGGTGTCAGTCGGATTGGGCACGGTTCCCATTTTATCCTGCAGAAACGGTACATCCCTGCCGTTGATGAACACATGCACATATCCTCGAAGGCTGCCATCTTCAAGGAGTAATTTATCGCGCATGACAGGATACCGCTGGATGATGGCATCCACCAATTGGCCGATCGTGGCATTTTCCGGGACATCAAAATCGACCGTTTTTTGACCGGCAATGTCTCGTAACGTAGCATAAAAAGAAACCTTCATTCAATCCTCAGATTCCTTAAGGTTGTTCACGGATTTATTCACTGTTTCGACATTGATACGCCCGCTGGAAATAGGTGAAAAAATGCTTACAATGTCGCCTGGTTCAAGATTCACCCTTAACTTCTGATCCAAAAGGCGTGGATTTCTGCCATTTATATAGATTGGGATATAAGGGTAAAGGTGACCACCTTCCCCCAGCAATTCACTTCCCAATTTCGGAAATCGATGGTTGATTTGCTGTAAGAGATCATCCAGCGTCATTCCAGGATGATCTTCAAATGAGACCGTTTTCCTCCTCGTGATCAAGCGAAACGTACCGTAAAAATTGACTTTCATGGTCAGAGCTCGTTCTCCATTTGTTTCTTAAGGACACTGGACGATGCCTTGAGCCCACAGGCATCCCCCACAGGTGGGAAAAGTATTCCCCAAACAATCCTCAACGTTGGCTTCTGAAAGGTCGCATCCGCCGCAGAAGGTACAGGGGGCGAATACAAAATTGTGAAGCCGTTCACGGTATTGCAGGAACGCGGGAGATAGCCAGATCTCCTGGATGGATTGATCCCTGACATTTCCCAGGACATGCCTTTGGGATTTGCGGGGTTTGTTGTGCAGGTAGCTGGTGAAATCGTGCATTAAGGGCCAGCAGGGGCTGACATCTCCATTCCAGGAAATTGAAAGGGTCCCGCTTTCCACAAAATTGCAAACATCATTGGCGCCACCCCAGTTGTTACCAGCAAAGAGCACATTGCATCCGCTGTTGAAGGCGTCAATCAGGGCATCGCGGGTCTCCTCGGAAAAATCCATTTTGGGGAGGATCAATCGCGGCAGAACAGCGGAGGGCAGGTAGGATATGTGACGCAAGGTTTGGGAATATAAGCATTCCTGCTGCATTGATTCTACCGCAGGCTGGAGGTTGCTCACCGAAAAATACCTGGCTTTGAGTGAAATTCCGAGGCGGATCACTTTTGGCAGGTCTGTGATATTGCGCTTCATGGCCAGAAAGGCGATGCCGATTTCAGGCTTGGGGAAGTGTCCTCCCCCGCGTTTCCGTGCAAGGGAACGCAAATTCTCGATAATCCTGGGAAGTTGCGATCCGATGCGAACGTCCGCGTAGGTTTCCGGTGTCGCGCCGTCAATGGAAACCCAGAGCGTATCGAGACCCGCCTTGACCAGCTTATTAATCCTGCTTTCGGTGAGCAGGAGACCGTTGGTGATCAATTCCACCCTTGCACCCAGTTTTTTTACCCTGGCGATCCAATCAAGCGTGTGCTGATGGAAAAGGGGTTCGCCGATACCACCAAAATAGATCGTCGGGACAGGATTCATATGTTCGAGGTTGGAGTAGATCAGCTCAAAGGTTTCCTCAGACATTTTCCCTTCGGGCAGGTCCCAGTTATTGCGAAAACAGGTAATGCAGTTGAGGTTGCACGCAGTCGTGGGTTCGATGTAGATCTTGGTGAGGTGGGTGATTGGGCGATGGACGCGAAAATAATTCTGCCCCTCATCGATGCGCAC
>DNOU01000134.1 GCA_003501835.1 Anaerolineaceae bacterium
AATGGCTTCGAGGATCACTTCAACGGCTTCGCTGTTGGCTTTGAGGGCAGGTGCGTAACCGCCTTCATCACCCACCAGGGTGGTGTAACCGCGAGCTTTCAGGACACTCTTCAAGGCTTGGTAAATCTCGGCTCCCCAGCGCAGACCTTCGGCGAAGGAGGGGGCTCCCAATGGCATGACCATGAATTCCTGGGCATCGGTGGATTGCCAGTTGGTGTGGGTACCGCCGTTGAGAATGTTCATCATGGGTACGGGGAGCACATGAGCATAGACTCCGCCCAGGTAGCGGTAAAGCGGGAGTTCCACCGAGGCTGCAGCTGCTTTCGCCACTGCCAGGCTGACACCCAAAATGGCATTGGCCCCCAGGCGGCTCTTGTTGCCGGTGCCGTCGAGGTCGATCATCAATTGATCAATCGCTTTTTGCTGGGTGGCGTCCCAATCGAGCAGGTTTTCCTGGATCTCGGCGTTGACATTCTCCACTGCTTTGAGCACACCTTTTCCACCGTAGCGTGATTTATCACCATCCCGCAGCTCAAGTGCTTCGTGAATGCCTGTGGAAGCTCCGGAGGGGACTGCTGCACGCCCCATCGAACCATCCGCGAGAGTGACCTCCACCTCAACAGTGGGATTGCCGCGTGAATCGAGTATCTCGTGCGCGTATACTGAATCGATCAAGCTATTCATATCATCAATCCTTTCTCATTGCCTGGAAAAATAGCGGAAAACCGCTTTATGGGTAATGACTATTCCAACCCAATAGTATACCTGATCTCGCAGGTTTATTCCTCAAAATCGATCGGCGGGTCCTGGTAGGGGATGCCTGCCTTCTTGCAGGCTGCCCGAATGAATGCCAGGAAGAGCGGATGCGGCCGGTTTGGTCTGGAGAGAAATTCGGGGTGGAATTGGGTGCCGAGCATGAAAGGATGATCCTTGAGCTCGGCGATCTCCACCAGTCTGCCGTCTGGCGAGATACCTGAAAACACCATGCCTTTCTCTGAGAATTGTTGGCGGTAGGCATTGTTGAATTCAAAGCGATGACGATGGCGTTCCTGCACTTCGCTGACCTTATAGGCTTCTCCGGCAATGCTCCCTGGCTGGAGTACGCAGGGGTAAAGACCCAGGCGCATGGTCCCGCCCATGTCAGTGATGCCTTCCTGTTCGGGCATCAGGGCAATGACCGGGTTCGGCGTGGAGATATCAAACTCAGTGGAGTTGGCGCGGTCGGTTTTTAGCAGATCGCGGGCAAATTCAACCACCATTAACTGCATTCCCAGGCACAGGCCGAGGTAGGGCACCTTCTGTGTTCTCGCGAAGTTTGCCGCCAGGATTTTGCCTTCGATGCCGCGGCTGCCGAAGCCGCCAGGCACCACAATGCCATCTGCTGATTCCAGTAAATCGCGCCCGCCTCCCTTTTCAAGATCCGTGGAAAGGATCCATTTGATTTGCAACTCTGCTCCCAAGGCAAGCGAGGCATGTTTGAGTGCTTCCCGCACGCTGATGTAAGCATCATGGAGTTCCACATATTTGCCCACCAGGGCAATGGTCACGACAGGCTTTTGCTTCCGGGTCTCCTCCACGATGCGGCTCCATGCCGTCCAATCGGGGTGTTTGCGTTCCACGAGGTGCATTCTCTCGAGCAGGTATTCACCAACGCTGGCCTTCTCCAGCATCAGCGGGATTTCCGCCAGGATGGGGGAGGTGACCATGGGCACCACGGCGCGTTTTTCCACATCGCAGAAGAGCGCAATCTTGTCGGTCAGGCTCTCCTCCACCGGATAATCGCTGCGGGCAACGATCATATCGGGGGAGATGCCAATGGAACGCAGCTCATGCACTGAATGCTGGGTGGGTTTGGTCTTCAGCTCCTCTGTTGCGCCAATATACGGAAGCCAGGTGACATGAACATACAACGTGTTTTCACGCCCCATGTCTGATCTCAACTGGCGGATGGCTTCGAGGAAAGGCAGACTTTCGATGTCACCCACAGTTCCACCAACCTCCACCAGCACGATTTCGGCTCCGGTGGATTTGGCGACCGCGGTGATACGCTTCTTAATCTCATTGGTGATGTGTGGGATCACCTGGATGGTGCCTCCAAGAAAATCACCGCGGCGCTCTTTGCTGATCACCTCTGCGTATACCTGCCCGGTGGTGACATTGCAAACCTTGTTCAAGCGGATATCGATGAAGCGTTCATAGTGCCCCAGGTCAAGATCGGTTTCAGCTCCATCATCCAGCACATACACTTCACCATGCTGATATGGGCTCATGGTTCCAGGATCCACGTTTATATAGGGATCCAGTTTTTGGACTGCCACCTGAAAGCCTCTTTCTTTGAGCAGTTTGCCGACCGCAGCTGCGGTTACCCCCTTGCCGACAGAACTCACCACACCACCAGTGAAGAATATGTATTTGGTCGTCATCGTTTGATCCTCCGAGAGCTTTTCGCTTAATAAAGAAGTGAGGAGGGCTGCGCAACCAGCACCTCCTCACCTACGGTTCAATCATTCAAATGGTTCAAATCAACCTTGCCCTTGATAATCTTTCCTCAAAAGAGTTTACCATATTAAGCAAACAAAGAAAAACCATCCTTTCAAGGGGATGGTTTTAGAAATCTACTTGGTTTGGACTTTGTTTTCGAGGGTTCGGGTGAGAAGGTCTTCCTGCTCCTGCGAAACATGCCTGGCTTTCTTATCTTCCTGCTGCTTCTTGCGATCTTTGGCTTTTTCCATGGCTGAACGGAGCGCCAGTTCCATGTAGGTGGGTTCTGCTTCAGCCTGGGGTTCGTTGATGGTGTTGATCAGCGCAGAATTGTCCATATCACCTCCGCGGCGCGGATTGCGGGTTGGCTTCTTCCCGCGTCTGGTTGCCGCTGAGCTGGACTGCACTTTGGGGGCAGGGCGGGCAGGTTTTTCCACGATCACGGGTTCTGGTTCCGGGAGGAGCGCCTTCATGCTCAACTTGATCTGTTTCTTGCGGCGGTTGATCTCAATCACCCTGGCTTCCACTTCGTCGCCTTCTTTAACGACATCGCCAGGCTGCTTGACATATCCATGTGCCATTTCGCTGATGTGCACCAAACCGGGTCGTTCTGCACCAATCTCGACAAATGCGCCGAATTTCTCAAGGCGTACGACCTTGCCTTTGACCGTCATGCCTTCCTTGATCTCTCGCCACTCAAGATCCAGAGGTTTGATCATGGTTAATTCGATGCGCTCTTCCTCATCCTTGCGGGCGATCTTCTTCACCCAAACTTCAATCTCCTGTCCTTCCTTGAGAACATCCTCTACCCGTTTAATTGGTTGGTTGTCAGGAGATACGATTTGTGAAATGTGCAAGACTGCGGGTTTGTCCTGTCCGATATCGATCACTGCTCCGGCGAGTCGGATTTTGACCACCTTGCCGGTGAAATGCATCTTTTGTTTTACTTCGCTTGTGCGGTTTGTATCCGCAGCAATGTTCGATTCCATAACAGGCCTCTCCCAGGTTCAAATATCAGCGAAGGTAGATTATAACCTTTGGGTTTTATACTGTCAAACAAAAAACTTGCGAATCCGGTTGATCCAATTTTACTCACCAATCATATCATGGATTCATTGCGCCAAAAGGATTTCCACTGCCTTGTCAAGCTGTAAATCCTTTCCGGCATTAATGTCAGCTTCCGTCATTTCGACGACCACATCAGGCGTCAAGCCCACGCCGTTGATCTGACGTTCCTTGGGTGTCAACCAGCGAGCGATGGTGATTCGGATGGCGCCCTGGTTGTTTTCCAGGGGAATCCAATTTTGAACAGAACCTTTGCCGTAGGTGGTCACACCCACGAGCTTTCCGCGACCATAATCCTGGATGGCTCCAGCGGT